>DATCIL010000066.1:0-10371 GCA_036507795.1 Anaerolineales bacterium
CAGCCAGCTACGCATGAACTTCTCGGACGCCGCCGCCAGCGCCTCGAACAACGCTAGGGGCGGCATGGCGTCGGGAGACAGGCTAATCTCCCCGATTAACGGTTCAACGGCTGGGCGTGGCGTCTGGGTGGCAAAGTGTGCATCCTGCGTAGCGGGCGGGACTATCGCCTGCAATGATGCAAGCTCCAGCCGTTTGCCGCTTTCTTCCCAAACTGTTACTGGCACTGGCATGCCCTTGTGATTGATAGTACCGGGTATGCGTAACACCCGCGCCAAGTCGTGGGTGGCATCCAGCGTCCAGCCCCGCCGCGCGAACTGTGCGACCAGGCCCCGATGCCACCATTGCGCTAAACGTTGTGCGGAAATACGCTGCGCGGCGTCTGCAAACACCCAGGGCTTATCAAACAACCACCAGCATTGCAAACCGTGCCCACTGTGAATTACCAAGGTCGGAAAGGGATCAAGCAGCGCTGTAGCTTGTTCCGGTTCTTCAGGGAGATTCGCCTTCTTGTGCACCGGACCCGCCACGTCAATGTCAGCCCATAGGCCTGCAATGGCAGCGGCATTGGTGTTGCTGGTGCGAAAGTTTGCCCCCGGAATAGTTTCGCGGGACATCAAGCTGACCCCAGTGTAGATGTCCTCCTTGGCGTGTACGGCGCAGAACTTGTCTACGTTGTCCCAACTGCGGAACCAGGTGGACTGTTTACTGGGCAGCCGCCAGACAAGCGCCTGTCCCGGCGGCACGTCGCCCCAAAGCAGGCGGAGGAACTCAGAGGGAGTCACGCCGCCACCTCCAGGCTCTGCGCCACCGCCCGCAACTCGGCGGCTAGGGGATTAGAGCCAACTCGCAGCCGCCACCGCTCCCCTGGCTTGGGCATCCTGTGTTCCAATGCCATCATGCCTCCTTCACCACTTTGATAGCCCTGAGTTGCTCACGGGCCTTGTCCCAGACCTCTGTCATCCGGCTCCGGTAGCAATCTGGGCAGGCGTACCAGTGGACATCGGGAAAGTCCATCCAGGAGTTGGTGTACCACCGACCTCTGTTGTGTGACCTCGCAAAATGACCGGTGTTCTCACGGCCTGGTACTGCCCTGCGGCACTCTCCAAGAGCATCACCGCCGCCCGCTCCCGCTCGGTCGCCGTGTCCCTGGCTTGAGCCTGCCACACGCGGCTCCAGCGCCGGTTAGCCGACAAGTCCAAATCCGGCAGGCAGGGGATGGTTAGCTTGATGCGGAAGGCGGTGGTCATGGCAGTTTCTCCACCAACAACCGCATTGCCCAATCGGTGCAGCTTTGGCAAACAGGGGCCCGCCAACCGTCGTGTGTCATGCAACCCGCCCCTCAAGCAACATCTTGCTTAACAGGGCTTCTTCCGGCGTTTCCGCAATAACGTCATAGGCCATCCAGAAAGCATTTTCCCGTACTCCCATGCGGTTGCGTTCCCGCCGTAACGTTGCCCCATTGTTGGCCCGCACCAACCGCCCCATCCACTCTGCGAAGGGCGGGGGTGCCACGCCGGTATCGTGGCACCCAGGGCAGCCCTTGCCCTCGCAGGCCGGACACTTATCCCCCAGTTCCGGCCAGATTTGCATGGCCTGTTGGTAGCGGGCTTCACGCGTCATTGAGTGCCTGCTCTTCCATAACGGGACGTACAGCCTTGAACTGCGATGCCATGTCCTTGACTGCTGCTATCTCAGCGTCGGAAAGTGCCCGGATTTTCTTGAACGCCATCTTGCTGTAGGTTAACCCGCCGCCCCGTTGCTGGGATTTCTCCAATGTGAGGCCGCTGACCACGTTATGGTACATGGTGCCAATGGTGGCGAGGCGCAGCATATATTGATTGAACGGGCGGATGGACATGGTGGGCACTTGCACCAGCAAGGGTAGGTAGGCGTTGGGCTGGAGCAGGAATAGGATGCGCTTTTCCTTGCAGGCTTTGCCGTCGCCCTTGGCCGCGCTGCCCCATGTATTCATGGGGCAGGTTAGACATTCGCCGCCGGGATTGCCAGTGCCGATATGCCCGTCCGGGCTCCAGCAGTCCGGCGGCGAGGCTCCGTCGCCCTCGTCCAGCCCGCTTTGCCAGTAAGAGCGGATGGACAGCCAGTGGAGGATAATGCCTTCGAGCTGTTTCACAGCTCGAACCCCCTCGTCCAGGTCGGGTATTTCCCAGGTGCTGCCCCCGCCACTGGGCACCTTGGCCCGGTCCATGTCCCACGGGCTGGCGGTAAGCGCGGGCAGGTTCGCCCGCATGATCTCCAAGCCCTGCGGCTGGAGCGCCAGGAATTCGTTCTTTGCTAGTGTCATTGTCGTTATGCTCCTTTTGTGTCCAGGCCAGGCAAAACACCTGGTCGGGTACTACTTACGCCGAGTGCTATTTACGCTGGCGAGGTGCCGTTGAAGTGCTTCTCCACTGCCGCCTTGACCGCGCGGTTGATGCACCGGGCTGAGTTGTGGACGTCCAGGTTGACGCCGAATGCTCCGCTTCCAACATCCAAGGTTAACCGTACCGGCTCCCCGGCGCGGATGCTGCTGGATAATCCACAGGCGTCGCAAACTATCCTGGTAATTTCTGCCATGTTAAACGCTCCTTACTCCGACTTTATAGACTTCCGTGACGTTGACTAGGGCTTTCACCTCCTCAGGCAAAATGGGTTGGTCCTGGTCGTCGCGCTGGTACTCCCGCACCACCGCAGACAGGGATTGCTGGTTAACGCTGGGCTTGATAAGCCACTCCAGCGGCCCGCCTAGTAGCTGGTCAGGCGTCCCGCTAAGACTGGCCCAAATGTCCCGCCGCAGGTAGGCCAGGCCCTCACTAGTGCGGATAGACTGGACACCCTCGTCGCGGAAAGCCGCCAGCAACTCCTGCTCCAAAGCATCGCGGGCTTCCTTGCGGCGTTTCAGCTCAGCGTCCAGCTCGCGGCACTCTTTGACCGCTAAGATGTAGCTGGTGGCTAGGCCAACGGTGGTCATTGGTTCAACTCCTGTCAATTTCTCAAGGAATTGGCTCCAGCGGTTGAGCTCAGCGGCTTTCATACTGCCCCTCCCAAACTGCGGCTGGTGCTGGTAAAGTCAGCAGAGGCTTACTGGATACAATCACCGCCAGGGCATCCTGGTAGATGTAGGCGGGGTGTTCTGGCCGCAGGCTGATTAGGAGGCTGTCGTTGATTGCGCCGATAGAGAGCGGCGAATGGTTGTAGTTGACAAAGGAGATGATGCGCTCGCAGGAGGTGTAGAGGGGGTCTTTTTGGCCCTGAATGTAGATTCTGGTATCCATTGTTCTTGCTCCTTTGTATCTCTATCGAGATAAGTAGCCTTGCTGCCCTCTTAGGGGCAGGTTGGGCCGGGTTAATTATGATTGATGTGGATTTTCCCGCGAGTTGAATGTCTGGTAATCCAGCTTGGTAAGTTCTACCTCTGAAAGAGGTCTCTGGCACTGAAGTTTATGCTGCTCATTGGATGCAGCCGTACCATAAAGCCCCTTGCGACATTTAGGGCATCTCATTGTCCTTTGCTCCTTGCGTCTACTTACCGTGACGCTACCGATAGTAGCAGATTATTCCCCGCTTGTCAAGCGGTTTGCCGCATTCGGTTCTATTTTATACGCCAAATGCGGTAGATATGGCTTCAAGGCAAGAGCTACTTTCATGCTGCACGGCTTGCAAAGGTCACATTGATATTCACATGGAGTTTTGTCGTAAATGTTTGTCACCCTGATGTCCATAACGGTGACTGGAGTTTCCTTGGGATACAGTACCTTGTCACATGAATCGCATCTGGTTTGTACGCTCATTATTCCCCGCTTGTCAAGCGCTCTTTGACCCGGCGTAAAGTCTCCAGGTCATAGTCCATCTTGTCAATTTTGGCCTGGAACTTGTGCTCGGCCTTAACCCATGCCTCCTCGACCTCCTGCCGCTCCTCTTGTTTGGTTTTGATGGTCGCTGTGACCCGATCCAGCAGGGTAGGTGCCATTGTTGGAATCTCGGTAGCCATGTTCAGTCCCTCCGCAATAATGCTTCGATGACATCCTGCTTCGCTTGCAGCGCCCGGAATACCTTGTGGTCTATAGTGCCGTCCGCCAGCAGGTAGTAGTAGGCTAATTGATGAGTTTGCCCATAAGCCTCCAGCCGTGATTGGCTTTGCAAATGGTCACCTAAACTCACCCCAAGGCTGTAGTATATTGCAATCTTAGCTCTGGATAGGTCAATTCCTACGCCTCCCGCCTGTATTTGTACCGCTAGAATTGGTGCCCCCCCTCCTTGCCAGCCTTTCAAATCATCTACGCGCCCCGAAAGCTCTTGACTGCCTTTTTTAAGCCGTTTTGCCACGCGGTGAATCGTGTCTAGGTCATGGTGAAATCGGCAAAATACGGCAACTGGCTCGTCAATATCCTCTAGCAAATCCTCTAAGAGCTTCTCTTTGGCGGTATCTACTTGTATTTCTTCGCCCGATTCTGTTTTGCCAAAGCCCGATGTGATCTGCTGAAGACGCAGGGCCTTAACCATTGCATTGGCGGCGGTGATCGTGCCAGATTCTATCTCGGCGTAAAAGTCCTCCTCCAGTGCTTTATATATCCGCATTGCTGCGGCGCTTGGTTGGCATGATTGAATTAGGTGTAATGGCTCTGGAAGATTGAGAACATCCTTGCCGACATGAAAGGCAATGCTGTAAATCCTTGCCCGCAACTTGTCCTGGTTCTTGAAGCCGACCACCATCTCAAAGCCTTGCATCGGCTTGGTCACAGCGTACTCATACATGAACCGCCGGTAGCTGGTGCCAAAGATGGTTGGGTCCAGCGCCCGGTACTGGGCGTAGATGTCCAGCGGGCTGTGAGGCATGGGAGTGCCCGTCAACCCCAGACGGAACGGCACTCGCTTTGACAGGGTAGCCACAAAGCGGCTCGCAACCCCGCCGGGGGCCTTAACCCGGTGCGATTCGTCCATAATGAGAGCGTCCCAAGGCTCTGATAGCGCCCAAGACTTGAACGGCTCCCGCCAGCAGGCGTCGTAGTTGATGATTATTAGGTTGCCCCGATAGGCTGCGGCCAGTTGCAGGCGTTTGGCTATAGTGCCCCGGTTCAAGGCCAACGCTGTGTAATCGCTATACCGCGCCACTTGTTCGGGCCATACATCTACAACGCGCTTTGGGCAGAGGATTAAAGCGCGGTGAATACCTCGTCGCACCAGAAGCTCTACTGATACACGAGTTTTCCCTGTTCGCATAGCCATGTCGAGCATCACCGCGGCCTTACCTCCGGCGAAGTCCAGGGCGGCCTGCTGGTGGGGCCACAGTGGGGGTGGCGTGGCCTCAGGGCGGGTTTCCATGCCAGGGGCCACCTGGGGCATTTTAGGGGCGAGAATCATGCGCCCATCATCTCCGCCGTTGCGATTTCAGGCAACGCATCGGCATCCAGGCAATCGGGGCAGGCCATATCCGCTACTTTGCGGGTGAAGGGCCGGTTGCACGAAGGGCAATTCCGCCCTTCGTTACCGTCGAAGGTTTCGTCACAATGGGGGCATTCCCGCAACGGCACCAGATCGCCCTCGTCCTTGAATTCATTGCAGCCAGGGCACAGATAGAGGACTTCGCCGGCCTCGATACGGGCCAGGATTTCAGCCTTGTCGTCGTCTGTTCCCTCCTCCTCCTTCGGCTTTGCATACAAGTTGTCCTGGAACTTCCGGCGCTTCGCCGCCTCTGAGGGAAGAGCCATGTAGCAGTCCCCGCAAAGTTGTATCTTGACTAGGCCACTTGGCACACTGAGAAAATTGGCGAAAGCCGGATTCTCTAGCTGCTCTAATGTCAATCGCTTCGCCAGGATTTTCAGAGCAAACTCCCAGTCATGCGCCGTTGAAGCTACATGACTAGATTTCCGCCCTACCCAAAACTCCGTTCCAGGAGTAAATTGCCCTGGGTGTTCGCAAGTCCATTCGGTGATCCTAGCCTCTTGTGTCATTGCCCTTGCTCCTTCTTATCCCTATCGGGATATTCAGCCTAGCCGTCAGTACCTTGACGCTACCGATAGTAGCACTAAGCGGGCTGTTTGTCAACTGCGGCGAAAATCTCCGCCACGTCTTGCTCGCGGGCCAGCCGCTCAAATGTCTGCTGCTCCCATAACCCCTCGACCGTAGCGAAGCCTTGGATGTAAGACAACAGCCGCCACTCGTTCCAGATGTTGCCCTGGCCCGGCCCTACCTCCAGGACGCCCATGTCCTCGGCCTCTCGGTATTGCTGAAGGAACTTATGCTCCCAGGCCCAGCGCCACTCCCTCGTCCGGTCGAGCCATACCTGGTGAATCAGCGCCTTCCAGTCCATCTCCGGCGGAAAGTCGGTGTAAGGCTCACCCAAAATGGCCTCATACCAGGCCAGCCAGGGGCGGTCCGGCGTTAGCTTGCAACCGCCATCCCGCACCAGGGTTGATATGGCTGTGGGCCACCATGCCCGGTCTCGCGGGTAGTCTATCGCCAGGTCTTTTTTGTAGCGTTTCAGGCAGTCAGCATATCCGCTTTGATAGTCCGGCCCCCACTTCTCCCTGCCCCCCGGCAGAAACTCGACTTTCCGCAGGCTTGGCATCGCCTTTAGCCGCTTTAGAGTGAGCTTGGGGTGTTCTACGTCCTCGACGGTAAGCCCATGCTCTAGAACCAGCCGCCGCGCAATGACTGCCAGGTGATCTAAGCCAGCCATGTAGGAATGGCCTCCCTCAAATAGTCTGCCCGGCGCAACCCCCTGGGCGCTTGCCGGTGCGTCGTGCCCAGAGGGATGGTATTGGACATCGGCACCTTGCTGCCGATGTCTTCATCCAGCCCGCGCTGCTGCCACGCCAGCGGCAGGGACACATAGGTATCCATCTCAGCCAGGAATTGATCCTGGGGCATCGTCGCCACTGTTGTCGCCACTGCCGCCCGCCAGCGCCCATCCCCGTCTGGTCGGTCCTTGAAGTAGTCGCCGGTCAAAAAGAACTCCCCCTGCCCCTCGTTACGCCACCCGCCCATTTGCAAATCAGCCCCAGGCGCAAATAGCGGCTGGCTGGTGATCAGTCCGTCAATGCTAAAGGCATGGACGTTCTCTAAGCCTGCCTCCATCGCTTGGCGAAACAGGTTGGCCCGCACCGTGGCGTAAATGTGCGAGAAGTAGACCGGCGCAAAGTAGGGCCGGGCCTCCCAATCATCGGCCTCTGCCCACGGTTGCGCTACATTGTCCACGCTACCTAGTTGCCCCACGGCCGCCACGGCCACGGCCTTGGCGAAGTCTTTGTCCTCTTGCCGCATGGCCCAGAGTAAGTTCATTAAGCGCTGGAACGGGTAGGTCTTTTGCATCACAAAGCCCCACCATGCCTTACGAATACGGAAAGGGATGCCCAGCTCTTGGAGCAATTGCATATCCGGCATCGCCACCGCAACCCGCTCGTGCCGCCCAGCCGGGAAGTGCAGCTCTAGATCATCATCCGGCCCCGTCGCCATCGTTCGTACCGCCAATGGCCCGGCTCTCCAGGCCGGCAGATCAACGTCAATCAACGCCACGCCATAGGTAGCGGTGGGCTGGTACTCGGTGGATGCCCGCCACTCGCAAAGGCGCGGGTGGTCGCAGCGGGGCAAGTCCCTGGCCGCAGCGGGGTAGGCACTGGATAGGTCGCTGGCATGGCCGTTGAAGGTGCCCAGGGTCAGCGCCTCCATGCGCCCGCCCTTACAGGCCTGCCATGCCAGGGATAGCACCTCGGCAGGCAGAGCGTTGGTGCTTAATGTTGTCATTCGGTCGAGCAGCCCCGCCGCCACTCCGCCAGGGCTGCTGGGATAAGGCAACTTGTAGACTCCGGCCTTTTGGAATGCCTGTACGATGTCCGGCCAGTTGGTGGCGGCAAGCCCGCCCAAATCAATAAAATGCCCATACTCGTTGCCCCGGCGCACTGTGAGCTTTCTGCCCCGGCTGGATAGATATAGCTGATATCGCCCCCATTTTAACCAACCGTTCTGCTGCAACTCGTAGCCCTTGAAACACATGCCGCCGGCCCACTGCGTCAGAAAGTGCAGCAACTCAGGGAGATTGTGCAGGGGCAAGAGGTTCTCGCTAAAGACGGCTTTCTGGTCTACCAGCCAATCGCAAAACTCCGCTCCCCGGCTAAAGGTTGGTACTACGGTGTCACGGTTGAGCCATTGCTCCAGCGACACCGCCTCGCGGGGCGATTTGGGCCGGTAGGATGTGACGGATACTTTCTGGGGCTCTCTCATCACCCTTTCTTTCTCCTTCCCAGCAATCGCAGCCCCAACTCCCGCTGGGTAATCTCCTGCGCCCCGGCCTTAACCGCCAAGGCCCGCTTGCTCTGGCAGATGTCAAAATGCTCCCGCTCCTCACCGGGATGTTGCCGCCATTTGCGGAACACTCCGATGGTGTCAGCCATGTTCAGCAGTTCCTCCGGGGAATCCGCCACCATGTGGCACATGAACATCCGCCCGTAGGGATGCCGGGCATTGTCAACGTAGACGGTCATAATCTCTTTAAGAATGCGCGTTTTGCTGCGGCCTCATCCTTCATCCCACAAGGGAAGCAGACCGCCTCGCCGTTAGGGCCGTAAGGACGTAACTCTGCAATCTTGCCGCAAAGGTCGCACTGCTGTGGTTTCTCCGCTGCTATGATGAAAGGGCCATTGGGTATTTTCTCACTCATTATGCCGCCCTCCGCCGTCGTTTACTTTCTCGGTACTTCGCGTCCCGCCGTTGCTTCATCTCGCGCTGGCGATCGGTTAACGGCCTCCGGTGCCGCCGCACATCGCGCCGGCTAATCGGGTAATTCTCCCGCACTAGGTCGAGCATCGAAGTGGAATCCATCCGATCACGCCGCATGACGTTTGTGTAGCGGTGCTCAAGTATATCTATGGCCTGGTCTGGCGACAGGCCCTTTGCCCGTAGGTTTGACCATTTGGTCAGCCACGATTGGAGCGCGGGGTTGCTGAAAGCCACCTCCATGAGGCGGTTGTTGATGATCGTGATTATGGGGATGCCCCAAACTTTGTTTAGGCGGGTTATGTTGGCGTCCTCTTGCTTAGGGGTGAGCTTATAATACGCGCCCTGGGCAATGGCCCGTTGCCGGATACCCTCGTCAACCTCCTTGCGCCGCTTGTTGACTCTAGCGCGGTGCGCCGCGCCTGATTTCCAGGCATTAACACGGCGCTGGGCTGTTTCCCGCTCGGTAAGCCCGCGCTCTCTGCGTTTGGCTGCTGCCGATAACGATGCGGCTCTGCGTTGGGCTAGCTGGCGTTCACTCAGTGGCATTAACGCTCTCCGCGTGCTTCGATGGGACACACCACAGAGTTACATGGTGACGCTGCCCCTCGACTTGATAGCTACGTTCAATTCTGCTGCCGCCAGCCTCTAAAAGCCGAGCTTGAATGTTATCTGCGCCCTTCCAGAATGTGCGGCACCACTCGGAGAAGTCCGGCGAGCTGAAATACCAGATATTGTTCTCGATTCCGATAGGAATGGAATTGGCCGATCCTGGATGCCATGTCGTTAAGGCATCTGGATCGGCCAACTTTATGTTCCTCAGATTCCGGTGCGCTTCGTAGAGGTCTAGGAACTCCCAAGTCTGCTCTAAACGGGTAGGAACTGGCTTTATTTCCGTGATCCCCTGTGCAAAATGCGGCCAAACCCGTTCGTCCCACCGCTGTTTAAGGCTTACAGGCATCATGTGTTCAAGATTTTGTAAGATATTGGAGGAAACCGCAACAAAACTGTGGAGATCGCGCCCTGTGCCCAGCCATGCCGCTTCCTGACCATCCCGTAGCGCATAGTAAGCATCCCCTGCCTGGCGCAGCCCTGTAGTTTCTTCTGGAAGGGCACTGAGCACCTTCAGCATCGGCAAGCCAGGCTCGGCCTTTGGCATGGGAGCTTTCTGCCGGTGCGCCACCCCCAAAGCTGACTGAAAATCGGAGTAAATAAACCCTTGAGCGGCAATGTCCGGCTTGAAGAGCTTTAAAGCAGCCTGGGCATCGTGATAAGGCAGCGTCAGCCGCTTGTGGATATCCACCAGGCCCCACTCTTGGAGGGTAGCCATAATGGACAAGGCATCGAGGACGGTGGGGGGCTTGCTGCTAGGGGCATCCTGTGCTATACTAATGGTGGATTCGCACGGTTCCCCGGTTTTTGGCCCCGCAACTCGTCCCTGCGGGGCTACTTTTTTGTCTTGCGTCATGGGGTGCCCCGCCGTGTTGTCATAGTACGCTCCAGAGAAACATGGAGAGCCGCCTACATCCCCCTACCAGTCTTCACCACCCTCCTGGCGAGGGTGAAAGGTAGAGAGACGGTGAAGGCGGCTCCCGCACAGAGTACCATGCCCCAAGGCTAGGGTGTCAAGGCCCCCCGAATTTTCGATTCTAGGCCCCTGG
>DATCIL010000067.1:0-8462 GCA_036507795.1 Anaerolineales bacterium
GTTTCCGCCAGCATCTCCAGAGCCTATGCAGTCGGTTGCTAGGCGGCGTTAGGCTTCAATTGAGCGTATTTTGCTGTTAAAGGGCTGTTTTTTCAGCAGAGCCACGGATTGACGCGGATTTTGTTAACGCAAGGGCGCAAAGGAGCCAGAGGTGCAGGCCGGTGACCTTTCCGGATGATCCGATCTTCCGGGAAGGTCAGCCGGGTTAATTTGGCGGAACGCGCAGCACAAGCGGCAGGTAGATGCTGCTTGAATTCGCTGATTGCCGTTGGTTGTCCGGAAGATCAGGACCGGTTGCTTGCCCGGCACAGTCTAATACGATGTGACCATCCAGCGGAAGGGGCGCTGCGGGACTGCCGGCGCTGGAGACGGTTTCTTGAAAGGGCACGAAGACTTCATAGAAGATAGCGTTTAATTCCTCATTGATCATAAAGTTGATCCTGTGACCCTCTGCATCGTTACCCACCAGCTCAACGCTGGGATCGCCGGGACCGCAAGTGAAATCGGTCTGGAAATCGTCTCCCTGGGGGTTTCCCGGGGTTTCGAACTGGTCGCTGCTCACCCGGAAGGTGCGCCGGCCGCCGTCGACCAGGTCCTCCACGATGTGCAAATGCCCGTTGATCTCGTTGGTGGCATTCGTCTTGATGTTCCAGTTGAGGCGGACCGAGGTGACGCCCGAGGCGGTCGGCGAGCCAAAATTGATCCGGCCGTTGCCGCGGATCGTGGTATCCCAGGGGCCTCCGGCGGAACCATCGCTTGTCACGAGCAGGGTGAATAAAAAAACCATCCCGAACCAAAACCATCTTTTCATTTTATACCTCCTGAACCGTCAAAAAGTAAAAACCGGCCTGCGTGGCCGGTTTCGCTACTGGCTCCCCAAGGACCTCACCCCTCCGGTCTCACTGCGTAACGGGTTGAAGGGTTAAGCGACCAGATTCAGTTTTTGGATCATCGCTTCCACAAGAGTTTTTGTCAACCTGCCGAAGGCCGCAGCGAATGGCGTCACCTAAAAGACTTCGGGAGGTTTAAGTATTTATTAAATGAACGGATGACTCGCCTTAATGTTATGAATTTCCCGATCGCCTAACGATTCTGTAAACCCCGCCTGATAATTCCCCCTCCTTATCTCCTAACCCAGCCTGCCTCATTCCATCTTATTCACCGGCTCCGATCCCCTTGCCACAACGCCCGCACCGCTTTCCAGCTGACCGACAGCCAGAATAAATCCCGGTAGGGCTCGTCGCCGGAAAACATGCTCCATAGAATGCGGGCATGCACCCGGTGCTCGGGAGGCAGGTGGCTTTCCCGCCGGATGGTATCCTTCCAGGCACCGAGCAGGCGCGGATTTTTCAACGTTAAGTGCCAGAGGCGGAAGAGCAGCCGTCCGAAGCGATTGTCAGCTGCCACCCGGCGGCAGGTCGAGGCATAGGCGCGCTGGAAATCGCGCCGGCCGATGCCGACGTGGACGGCCGCCTGCATAGCCGCCTGGCTGGTAAAGAAGGCCGACCCGACTCCATCCTTGTAGAGGCGAGTGGCGGCAGCATCGCCCACCGCCACCCAGCGGTCGCCAAAGTAATTGCGTGCAGCCCCCACGGCGATGCGCGGCGTGCAGCCGCACAGACTGTTGCCGGGCGAGAAATATGCACTCTCCAGGCCCTGGGCTTCGAGGAAGTTGTTGATAGCGTCGCTGGTCAAGCCCTTGCCGAGCAGGGAGATGTTAAGATACTCTCCCTTTGGGATCAGCGCTCCAAAGACCAGCCCAGGCGGCTCGCGGAAGTAGGCGCTGACCGTATCTACAGGCCAGGTGGGCGGGCGCAGGATCTCATCCTGCGCCATAATTTCTGTCGGGGCCGGCTGGTAGCCGAATTCATCCGCAAGCGGCGCCCGGCTGTTGACCCCCGTGGCGAGCACCACCAGCGCCGCCGGGAAGCGCTCTCGGGCGGTCAGCACTACCGGGCGTCCCTCCCAAATTACGCGGCGCACGCGCGCCGGGATGTGCCGGGTGCCCATGCGGCGGGCCTGCTCGAGCAGGAAGCCGTCGAAGCTGGCGCGCCGTGCGCCCTGCAAGAGGCGCGGCCCGCCACCCCGGTATACGCTGACGATGCGCCGCCCTGGATCGGGCTGCTCGATGCGCAAGGCCTCGCCGTCCAGGTGGGCGGCGTAAGCGTGCAGCTCGGCCTGAATCACGTCTCCTGGCAGCGCTAACCCCAAATCATCCAGAGCGCGCAGCAGGCGGGACGAGAGGATGCCGGCGCAGCGGTTGCAGCCGCCTGGGCCGGGGGTGTTGAAATCGCGCGGCTCGAACACCAACACCTCCAGGTGCAAGCCCTTCTGCTGCGCCAGGCGCAGCAGGTGTATGGCGGCGAAGCTGCCTGCTGGCCCCCCGCCGACGATGCACACCCGGTCTTCCTGCTTCAGGTTTAGCGACATGCCTGCCCTCCTCGGGTCTATTCATTTCAATCATAACAAAAAGGAGAAATGAAATCAACAGAATGTTGACAGATCCGGCAAATCAAGTATACTTCGCATATTCCCTATAGGAGACCAAACTTGTCCAAATTTGATGCGCTGGATCGATCCATCGCTGAGGCTTTTGATCGTTGAGTAACGACTTCTCTGGTAATAATTATCGGCTGGTTTCAGGGCAGAAAGGAGGTGGACGGCATATCTATGAATCGCCGGTGCGGCCGACCATAGTTTCGCGCCAAAATCAAAGCAATTTGCCAAAGGAGAAGAAATGAAACTGGAGTGGTCAATTCATAAATTGTTGGTTGCTCTTGTCTCGATGAGTTTGCTCCTGGCGGCCTGCAGTGGTGGACAAACACCAGCAACCACACAGGCATCTGGAGCAATGCTGCAATCGGTGGGAGAGGGCGAAGGTGAAGTCTCCATCGTTGCCTGGGCCGGTTATATTGAGCGCGGTGAGACTGACCCAAACTTTGACTGGGTTACAGATTTTGAAGAAGAGACCGGCTGTAGTGTCACTGTGAAAGTGGCGGCTACTTCCGACGAGATGGTCGCCCTGATGAATGAGGGCGGATTTGATCTGGTCACCGCTTCGGGAGATGCCAGCAATCGACTGATTGCTGGAGGCAAGGTGCAGGAGATCAATATCGATTTGATCCCGAGCTGGGACACAGTCGACTCCCGACTGCAAAATGCTCCCTGGAACACCGTGGATGGAAAGCACTACGGCGTTCCCTACCAGTGGGGTCCAAACGTATTGATGTACAACACGGAAGTGTTCCCAGAGCCACCAACCAGCTGGAGCGTGGTATTCGAGGAACAAGACTTGCCGGATGCCCAATCCAATCAAGGGCGGGTGCAGGCCTACGATGGACCGATTTATGTCGCCGATGCTGCGCTCTATTTAATGAACCACCAGCCGGAGCTTGGAATTAAGGACCCGTACTCTCTCACCCGAGAGCAATTTGATGCGGCGATAGAGCTTCTACGCCGGCAGCGTCAAATTATCGGGCGATACTGGCACGATGCTTTCATTCAAATGGATGATTTCACTAACGAGGGGGTGGTGGCCTCCAGCTCCTGGCCTTTCCAGGTAAACCTGCTGCAGTTTGAGGGCAAGCCGATCGCCAGCGTTTTTCCGGTTGAAGGGACGACCGGCTGGTCGGATACGACCATGATGCACGTGGATGCACCCCATCCGAACTGTGCCTATAAATGGTTGGAACATTCCATAAATCCCAAACTTCAAGGAGACCTGGCAGCCTGGTTCGGTTCCGTGCCGGCCGTGCCCGCGGCATGCGAAGGCAATGAGTTACTGGGCGAGAACGGCTGCGATACCAATGGGATGTCGAACTTCGACAAGATTTGGTTCTGGCGGACGCCCACGACTGATTGCGGAGATGGGCGACAAGAATGTGTTCCTTACCATGAGTGGGTTACTGCGTATATCGCCGTCATCGGTGGGCGCTAAAGATCAACTAACGCAGATTTTGTGAAAAATCCCCGTCTTTTTGGTAGGGGTGGAAATTGCGGCCTGTAGCCGCAATTTCCACCCGCTCGCACAACTGGTTGAAAAACCCGTTGGGATGCGATCTTGACGGTTGGAGGAAAACGATGACTTATCGATTTTGGATCAATGGACAGTGGGTGGATTCTAAAGGTGGGCGGATAAGAAAGATTGAAAATCCAGCAAGCGGGGAATTGATTGCTGAGGTTCCGGATGGCACGAGGGAAGATGTGGATGCTGCCGTACAGGCGGCAAAAAACGCTTTTTACGAAGGGAGCTGGTCGAAGGCGACGCCCTCCGTGCGATCGCGGGCTCTGCTCAATTTAGCCGACCTGGTGGAGGAACGCTCGGAGGAGTTTGCCCGGGTAGAATCGCAGAACACCGGAAAGCCTTATGGATTCGTTAGTCTTGGGGCGGACATGCCTTTCTTGATTGACAACTTGCGGTTTTTTGCCGCCGCTGCACGACAGGTATCCGGTGCTCACGCTGGCGAATACCTGAGTGGATATACCTCAATATTTCGCAGGGAACCGGTTGGCGTCGTGGGCCAAATCGCACCCTGGAATTACCCGTTGATGATGGCAATTTGGAAGATCGGACCGGCCCTGGCAGCCGGCTGCACGGTAGTTCTCAAGCCGGCGCCGACTACTCCCCTGACAGCACTAATGTTGGCAGAACTCACCGCTGAAGCAGGGATCCCACCTGGGATTGTGAATATTGTGGCTGGTGGTAACGAGACGGGCCAGGCCCTGGTAGAACATCCTGATATTCGCATGATTAGCCTGACGGGCTCAACCGGCACCGGCAAGCGCGTTATGGAAACCGCCGCCAAGACTCTCAAACGCGTGCACCTCGAGCTGGGCGGGAAAGCACCCGTGATCGTCTTTGCCGACGCCGATCTCGAGGCACTGGCGTCCAAGGCGTCGCTGGCAGCCACCTTCAATACTGGCCAGGATTGTACTGCTGCTACCCGCGTGTATATTGAAGAGGGCATCCTGAATAGAGCGAAAGAGGCGCTGGTGGAAGCGATGCGCGGGGTCAAAGTAGGAGACCCATTTGATGACCAGGTGCAGATGGGCCCGCTGATTTCCGCCGCACAGCGCGAGAGGGTTATGGGATTTGTCGAGCGTGCCCGCGCCCAGGGAGCGAATATCCTCACCGGCGGGAATATACCGCCCGATTGGCAGCACGGCTATTATTACGAGCCCACGGTAATCAGCGATGTTGCCCAGGATTGGGAGATTATCCAAAGTGAGGTGTTTGGTCCGGTGCTGACAATCAATTCGTTCAGGGATGAAGTTGAGGCAGTTAACCTGGGTAATGATGTGCAGTACGGTCTGGCCGCGTCGCTGTTCACGAAGGATATCGGTCGAGCAATGCGTATTTCGAGCCAGCTGGAGTTCGGTACGGTGTGGATCAACGACCATATTCCCTTGACCTCAGAAACGCCTCACGGCGGATTCAAACAGTCCGGGTTCGGCAAGGACCTCTCGGCGGAGGCCGTTGGTGATTACCAGATTACAAAACATGTCATGATTGCCCACGATTGATGAATGACCGGGCCATTCCTGCAGTTCAGTTTTCAGAAGTAAGCCGCCATTTTGGGGATGTCAGGGCGGTTGATGGTGTCAGTGTGGAGATTCTCGATGGTGAGTTCTTTACCATGCTGGGACCTTCGGGATCAGGCAAAACAACCTGCCTGCGTTTGATCGCCGGTTTTGAAAGACCTACGGCGGGCAGGATCCTCTTACATGGCAAGGAAGTTACAAACCTGCCACCTTATGAACGCGATGTCAACACCGTGTTCCAGGATTATGCGCTTTTTCCCCATATGACCGTCGGCGATAACATCGCTTATGCTTTGATGATCAAGAAAGTGCCCAAGACGGTAAGGGCGAGGCGGGTGGAAGAAATGCTCGAGCTGGTGCGCTTGTCGGGACTGGCGGGCCGGCGGCCGGCGCAGCTTTCTGGGGGCCAACGGCAGCGGGTCGCTCTGGCCAGGGCCTTGATCAACCAGCCTCGGGTTCTGCTCTTAGACGAACCGCTGGGGGCATTGGATCTTAAGCTGCGCCAGCAGATGCAAATCGAGTTGAAGGCCATTCAGCAGCGCGTGGGTATCACCTTCATCTACGTCACCCATGATCAGGAGGAGGCGCTAACCATGAGCGACCGAATGGCGGTGTTCAATCTTGGAAAGATTGAACAGATCGGTTCGCCGTCTCAGATTTACGAACACCCTGCAACTCCCTTTGTGGCTGGTTTCGTTGGTGTGTCCAACCTGATTAATGGCCCGGCCGCTGAAGCCATTACTGGTTCGCCAGCCACGTTTTCGATCCGGCCGGAGAAGATTCACATTATCGCTCGGGGAGCAGGAGTGCCCGAGGGCATGCATGCTGTCAAAGGCCAGATCCGAGACGTAATCTACCTCGGACTGTATACGCGCTACCTCGTGGAGATCGAGGGAGGCCTCGACCTGGTTGTTGTCGAGCAGAACCTAAAAACAACTTCGGCAGATTTGCTCACAGCTCGAGGTAAGCCGGTTTGCTTATATTGGAATCGCGAGCATGTAAGACGGGTAATGGAAGCATGAGCATTCTGGATACGAAACCTGTGAGCGTCTCAAAATCATCTTCATATCCTGCGCTTGCGCCATCATTCTCGCAGCGGGTTTCGACTTACATATACCAGCGTCCCTGGCTCATTATGATCCTTCTCTTGGGACTTCCATTGTTCTGGATGATCGTAATATACCTGGGATCTTTGGCCACACTGTTACTGAACAGTTTCTATTACCTGGATAGCTTCACCGGACTGATTGTGCGCCAGTTCACGCTGAGGACTTATGCCAATTTGATGACGCGCGCCAACCTCGACATCGTCCTGCGAACCGCTGGGATGGCCTCGGCGGTTACCCTATCCACGGCAATGTTGGCTTTTCCGCTGGCATATTACATGGCGCGCTATGCTTCCAAAAGGATCAAGGGTTTTCTATACCTGGCGGTTCTGCTGCCGCTGTGGTCCAGCTACCTGGTCCGAGTGTATGCCTGGAAACTAATCCTGGCTAAGGAAGGCATCCTCAGCTGGTTTATCCTGCAGACGCATCTTGATTGGCTCTTGAATGCCTTATTGAGCGCCCCCGGCATCGGCGGGCCTTCCCTCTCGGTATCTGCTATCGGTATATATATCGTCTTTGTTTACGTCTGGCTGCCCTATATGATTTTGCCCATCGAGGCAGCTCTGGAACGGGTGCCGAAATCTCTGCTGGAGGCTTCCGGCGACCTGGGTGCCCGGCCCGGACAGACCTTCCGGCGCATCGTTCTGCCTCTGGCATTTCCCGGCGTGGTGGCCGGCTCAATTTTTACTTTTTCATTAACCCTGGGGGATTTTATCGTGCCGTCAGCGTTGGGGAACTCAAGTTTTTTTATCGGCCAGGCGGTTCTTTCTCACCAGGGAACGTCGGGAAATCTGCCTCTGGCTGCCGCGTTTACGGTTGTCCCGATGGCCATCATGGTGTTATACCTGATTGGTGCGAAGAAGCTGGGGGCTTTCGATGCATTATAAAGGCTCTGGAAACGGCGCCTCTCCACTCGGATTGAAAGCAGTTGCAGCGGCAGTCCTGTTTTTTCTCCATGGTCCAGTGTGGATCATTTTGTTATATGCGTTCACCACCGATGAGGCTACTTTTAGCTTCCCACCGCCAGGCCTGACCATTAAGTGGTTTGGGATTGCATCGCAGCGAAATGATTTCTGGGAAGCGCTGGCTTTATCACTGCGAGTAGCCGCCACCGCCACTACCACTGCCATGGCCCTGGGCACGCTGGCCGCGGCAGCCGTTTACCGGAGTAGATTTTTTGGCCGCGAGGCGATCTCATTCTTGTTGATCCTTCCGCTGGCGCTTCCCGGAATCGTCACGGGGATCGCGCTGCGTTCGGCGATCAGTCTTGCCAATATCCCATTCAGTCTCTGGACGATCGTACTTGGGCACGCCACTTTCTGTGTCGTGGTGGTTTACAACAACGTTCTGGCGCGCTTCAGGCGGATGGGTTCCTCTCAGATTGAAGCTTCGATGGATTTGGGCGCCAACGTTTTCCAGACATTCCGGCATATCGTTCTGCCCCACCTGGCCACGGCGCTGCTTGCTGGTGGAATGTTGGCCTTCGCGCTTTCGTTTGACGAAGTGATTGTCACGACGTTTACCTCGGGACAACAATCAACGCTGCCAATCTGGATCTTCACCCAGCTGACCAGGCCACGCGATCGTCCCGTGACCAATGTTGTTGCCCTGTATGTCATTGGGATTACTTTTATACCCATATTGCTCGCACATCGATTGACCATGGAGCGAGAAGAGACCGCGTGAATTTCGGCACACGGGCCTTCCAAAATGCCTCGAATCCCGGTTCAATTATCTAGGTCCAGCGGTTCTCCGCCAGACGGTTGGTCAGCGTCGACCGGAGAGCGTCGATCATGGCCTCAAAGTTTGCCGGGT
>DATCIL010000068.1:0-5770 GCA_036507795.1 Anaerolineales bacterium
AAATCCGCCTGCAATCTTTATTTTGTCAACGCCTCGGTCGGGCACAACGCTGGTCAGAGTCATGCTGGCCGGAAATCCGCACCTGTTTGCTCCGCCGGAACTCGAATTGCTCGGATTTAATACGCTCAAAGAGCGGAAGTCTGCGCTTGGCGGAGGGTACAGCTTGTGGTCGGAGGGCACAATCCGCGCCATTATGGAAATCAAGAGCTGTGATGTGGATCAGGCTAAGAAGATCATGGCTGATTACGAAAACCGCAACCTGACCACCAAGGAATTTTACCGGCTTCTACAGGAATGGATTGGCGAGAGGCGCCTGGTCGACAAGTCCACGACGTATGCCCTCGATCTCGAAACCTTGCAGCGAGCGGAAGACTATTTTTATCAGCCTCGCTACATTTACCTTTCCCGCCATCCTTATGGAATGATCGAGTCGTTCCAGGAGGTGAGCCTGGATCAAGTCTTTTTCCGACACGATCATCCTTTTTCTCCATCCCAATTAGCCGAGCTAATTTGGATCATTTGCCATCAGAATATTCATGAGTTCCTTGCGACGGTTCCCGAGACACGCCAGTATCGGCTGAGGTACGAGGATTTGGTCAAGCAACCCATGGAGATCTCGCAAGAGCTGTGCCGGTTCTTGGATATTCCATTTTATCCGGACATGGCGAGACCATACAAGAACAAAGAGCGCAAGATGACGGATGGTATTCACGCTGTGTCGACCATGCTCGGTGACATGAAATTTCACGACCACAAAGGCATTGATCCCACACTGGCCGAGCGGTGGAAGGATTCTCTTAAAGAAGACTTTCTCAGCGATATCGCCTGGGACATCGCTGAGAGACTCGGTTATTCACGGCTTAACACAAGGAGCATCGCCGAACAACGATGAAAATTGGAGGGAACAACATGAATGTCCGAGAGACGGTTTTGAGATGCCTCACCGAAACGATCGCGGAGCAGGCTCAATCAATACCTGACAATGATATTACTGACGAAACGGAACTGCTCAAATTTATGCTGGACTCGCTCGGCTTCGCCAGTCTCGTAACCCGCTTGGAGAATTCGCTCGGTTGCGACCCGTTTACTAGTATGGACTTCCCGGTTTATCCCAGGACTTTTGGTGAGCTGGTTGCACTTTATGAGAGGTTTGCTGGTAACGGGCAAAACTGACATCTCCGTACTTTACTCAGAAGATGAAAGAACTGGCGATCGATAATTTGCGAAGAATGTTCATTAATCCGGTGCCTGCAAGTCCTCTTTTGGAACGCTGTACTGGGGAACTGCGTATTCTGCCGGGTGACGTACACGTCTGGACGGCGTCGCTCGGCCAACTGGAGGCCCATGTTTCAAGGATGGCGCCGCTTTTGGGCGAGGATGAGCGGCTGCGCGCCGACAGGTTCCATTTCAAGCAACACAGGGATGGCTTTATCACGGGGCGCGGTCTGCTCCGCGTGATCCTGGCAAATTATCTCGGCTGCAACCCGAGCGAAGTCAGATTTGAGTATGGAGAGGCGGGTAAACCCGCGGTGGCGGGCGATCAAAAGAGTGGGCTGCACTTTAACCTGGCTCATTCGGGCGACCTTGTCGTTTACGCCCTCAACCTTGACCGGAGAATTGGCGTGGATATCGAGTTGGTCAGGCCAATGCCGGACGCCGAACAGATCGCAGATCATTATTTCTCGCCAGACGAGATTAGAGATCTCAAATGGCTGCCGGCTCAACAAATGCTTGCTGGATTCTTCGCTTGCTGGACGCGAAAAGAGGCCTACGTCAAAGCGATTGGAACGGGGCTGGGATACAGGCTCAGCGATTTTACGGTGAACGCCAGACCGGATGAGCGGGCCCGGCTGATATCCATCCAGGGCGACACCCAGCTGGCCCGACTTTGGTCCTATGCTGATATATGCCTTGGACCAGCTTACTGTGGGGCGATAGCAGTAGAAGGAAGAATAAATAACCTGGTGTACTTGCGGGCCAAACAGGTTCTTGATTCAGGAGCCTGGTCGTGAGGCAGCTCGAATTTTTCCGGGCATCTGCGGCGCATGCAGAAAAGGTCGAGGCGTTTAATCAGCGTCTGGCGGCGGCGGGACAGACGTACCACCGCTTAACCGTGGAGAAGCCGTTTCGCACCATGCTGCACCGGCACGATTCGCCCGTGATTGCCGAAAGGTTTCTGTGTTTTGAGAATGATGAAGTCCGCGGGGGTATCGGCATAAAGCGCTTAATGTTCCGCGTTTGCGATTCCTATGATGAGGTGGCGGTCTCCGTTTACCCGGTATCCGAAGGAATCATTAACCCTGCTCACGGCTTTATCGGGTTGATGCTCCAGAAGGAGATGCTGCGGCGATTCCCGCTCATGTACAGCCTGGGAGCGCCAAGCACAACGCCAGCAAAGCTCAAGCAGCGCACCGGATGGTACAGCATGCCAGTGCCATTTCATTTCAAGGTGCTGCAAGCCCGCCCTTTTTTGCGTAACATAGCCTACTTGCGCAAAAAGAGGTGGCTAAAAAGCGCGATGGATATAATTGCGCTAAGTGGGGCGGACTCTCTCGGTCTGGGACTGTTTAATCTGTTCCAAAAAGCTCGAAAGCGCCATCCTGACACCCGTCATTTGAGTATCGAGCGCTTCGATTGCTGGGGCGATTGGGCAGACGAGGTATGGCACCGGGCGCACCATAAGTATATGTTGATCGGCGATCGCTCTAAAGCCGCACTGCAATCCCTGTATCCGGACGGGCACGAGAATTTGATCAAGCTGCACATCAGCGCCAAAGACACGGGGCGGCTACTGGGCTGGGCAGTGGTCACTGTCTCCCAGCTCAAGAGCCATCGCTATTTTGGCGACATGCGTTTGGGAGCCATTGTGGACATGCTGGCAGCGCCAGAAGACGCTTATCGGGTTCTCAGTGGCGCGGTGGCCGCAGTCCAGCAATCCGGGGCAGACCTGGTTGTGTCCAACCACTCAGACCGGCGCTGGAACGAAGCCTTTGAGCGGGCCGGCATGTTGCAATGGAAGACCAATTTCCACCTGTTTCTTTCACCGAAATTGTTGCAACGATTTGATCCAATTGAGGAATATAACGACCGGTTTTACTTCACCCGTGGAGATGGTCACGGGCCGACGCAGTTTTGGCTGGTTGACGATTAGATCGAAGATTTTGCTCCGGTCAAAAGCAGAAGCGCAAATGTTCGCCTGGACGGAAATAACTCGACAGACTTGGTTGCTGACAATACAGTAGGACAGGCTTGAAATGATCGCCATCATGAAACAAACGGCAACTCAAAAGGACATTGATTACGTTGTCGCTCGAGCGAACAGCCTGGGACTGAAAACCCACGTCTCCCGGCTGGGGGAACAGACATTAATCGGTCTTCTGGGCAATCTGAAGGACCTCAGCCCCACCGTTCTGGCTGGTTTGCGCGGTGTTGAGCAGGTAGTCGCCATAAACAAGTCGTTCAGACTGGCAAGCCGGGATTTCAAACCCAGCGATACAACGATTTCTCTGAATGGCTACCGGCTAGGGGAAAAACAGGTGATCGTCATGGCTGGTCCGTGCTCGGTTGAGAGCCGTGAACAATTAATGGAGACGGCCTGGGCTGTGAAGGAGGCTGGCGCACACATGCTGCGCGGCGGCGCCTTTAAGCCGCGCACCTCGCCTTATAGCTTTCAGGGGCTGGGGGAAGAAGGGCTGAGAATCCTGGCGGATGCTCGGAGAGAGACAGGGCTTTACGTCGTCACGGAGGTGATGTCGCCGGAGCAAGTACCGCTGGTCAGCCGCTACGCGAATGTGCTGCAAGTTGGCACGCGCAACATGCAAAACTATTCGCTGCTGCACGCTGTGGGTGAGTCCGGGATGCCGGTCCTGCTGAAGCGCGGCATGATGTCGACGATCAACGAACTTCTAATGAGCGCGGAATATATCCTCTCCCATGGCAATCACAACGTGATGCTTTGTGAGCGCGGTATTCGCACTTTTGAGACATATACCCGCAACACGTGTGACATCAACGCGGTTCCGCTGCTCAAGGAACTGACCCATTTGCCGGTGATAGTCGATCCCAGCCATGCTACCGGCAAAACCAGCCTGGTCAGAGCAGTCAGCAAAGCTGCGGTGGCTGCTGGCGCCGACGGTTTGCTCATTGAGGTCCATCCCGAACCCGAGAGTGCGCTGTCTGATGGCGACCAATCTTTGACGCCAGAGGAGTTTAAAACAGTAATGGACGAGATTCGCCGGATCGCTGAAGCGACCGACCGATCAATTTAGGGATAATCGCATGGATTCGCCGATTTTTGAGAAACCTTTCAAAACAGATATGGATGGATTTGATCCGTTGAAAGATTTGTTTACAGCGCAGGCGGAAAAACCGGCCCAATGGGGGGAGATCAATTTGCGGACCTTATCACCTTTTCAAAGGTCCTTGCTGGTTATCGATGGCACGGTGACCAAATTTATTGAGGCCTATACAATGGAGCCGGTCGACGTGATCCGTATCAGTCAGGAACAGCGGCGATTATCCTCAGAACATTTGTGGCTTGAAGCGCCTGAGGGGACAGACGTGGTGGCGCGCCAGGTGATGCTGCGCGGTGAGTACAGTCACCGCCTCTATGCTTATGCGATATCCCTGATCATTCCAGGCCGCCTGGGCGAGCTTGAAAAGCGGGGCTTGGCTGTCGATGGTGAAGGGCTGGGGCGGATTTTGCTCAACAGCCAGCTGGAGACACGCCGCGAGGTCCTATGGTATGGCAGAGAACATCTGGTACATGTGCCTGAGCAAATCCGAGATCTGACCGACGGGGAGTTCATCAGCCGTACCTATCGGATCATTGTGCAGGGAAAACCGGTCATGTTGATCAATGAGAAGTTTCCCAGCGGATCCGATCGATTGCCATCCCATCATTAATGTCTTTTCTGTCCACCCTGATTGCCCAATTGATTGTCATCCTGGCTCTGTCAAGGGCGGTCGGATGGCTATTTAGAAGGATTCACCAGCCTCAAGTAATGGGAGAAATGGTTGCAGGCATATTGCTGGGTCCTTCATTACTTGGCTGGATTGCACCTGGGATCTCGCTTGCTTTATTCCCGTCCGACAGCCTGGGCTTTTTGAATTCGCTCAGTCAGATTGGACTGGTGCTTTTCATGTTCCTGGTTGGGCTGGAATTGGATCCCAATCTCCTGCGCGGGCGCGGCCGCGCGACTTTTTTGATCAGTACCGTAAGCATCACGCTGCCATTTATATTGGGAATATCGCTGGCGCTTTATCTGTACCCGCGCCTTTCAGATGAAAATGTCAGGTTCGCTTACTTCGCTCTCTTCTTGGGCACTGCAATGAGCATAACGGCGTTTCCCGTACTCGCCCGCATCCTGGGCGAACGCAAGATGCTTGGCACGAACGTAGGATCTGTTTCAATCGCATGCGCCGCTATCAACGATGTAGCCGGTTGGATCATCCTGGCGGTCGTAGTGCTATTGGTACGCAGGTCCGAAGCAGATATTCCTTTGTGGACGATATTGGTAGGTGTACTGATTTACGTCGGCCTGATGCTATTTGGGGTCAGACGTTTGCTATATCATTTGGAGGCCCTTTATTTGAGGCGGGGTGACATTACTCAGGGCATCCTGGCTATAATTCTGTTAGTGGTGCTTGCTTCCAGTTGGGTAACAGAAAATCTGGGCATCCATGCCCTTTTTGGTGCTTTTCTGGCAGGCGTAGTTATGCCCCGGCATCATAGTTTTGCTCAAACGCTGACCGTAAAATTGCACGACGT
>DATCIL010000069.1:0-3460 GCA_036507795.1 Anaerolineales bacterium
GAGGTTGAAGATTAGCAATCCAGGTTGGGGGATTGGCAGGTGGATAACCATGATCCGCTAACAACAATGCCGTGATCGGACCAACTTCTCGCCCCCAGTCCAGGTATTCCAGATCTTCGAAGTTTGCGCCTATCGGGAGCAAGGCCCGAAAGTGCTCCCATTCGAGGCATAATATAGCGCCGCGTTTTCCTGCCGTGAGAAAGCGCAATCTGGCTCCGCTCCCCAGATCCAAAGTTTGGCCCGTTTCGGCAGTAATCGTGGGAATGCCCGCCCTGGCGAGTCTTTCGCGCAGTGAGCGGGCCTCCGTACCGGAATTCAGAGGACCGGCCCAGAGCACATTTGCGGGCGGGAAGCGCTCAATATTATCGGAAAGAGCCGCGATTTGATCTCCAACCGGATCTGCCAATATCAGGTAGTCGAGCTCACGATGGAAGAGCGGCAAACGGCGACCCAGCGCGTCTGAGAGCCGGTTTGAGCTGGGCCCGCCGTTGATTAAGATGACGCGACCGGCCGGGCTCTGGATGAGAATGGCGTCACCCCGGCGTGTACCATCGCTAACATCCAGCACCGTGATGTGCAGCTTGCCGTCTGGCAGGCTGGAGACCTCTCGCCAGGCAACCACATTGAATACTGCCAGGCTGAGAAGAGAGAAGCCCATTAAAGCGCTTGCCCAGTTGTTGGCCGGGCTTGAAGATTCCTCGCCTCTCATCGCGGAAAGCAGCTTCTGGACGAGCGGAGCAGCGAATGTCCCTCCGAGCACAATGCCGTAATAAACAAGCACCAGAAGTATTCCGACCCTGCCCAAAGGAATCACGCCGCCCGGGATTTTGGCGATCATTTCCACGACCCGGATGGTATAGCTAACGAAGGGCCAGGCCAGATAAGCAGCCAGCTGTCCAAATGGCTCAAAGACCAGGCCCAAGATGACCGCCAGACCGCCCAATATCATCACCGGAGGCTGGGCTGGCAGGATTAGAGGATTTGCAACCAACGAGCTGAGGGAGAGCTGCCGAAAATAATAAAAGATAATGGGAAGGCCGGTAACCTGGGCAGCCAGGGTGAAAAGGAAGTATTCACCAACCGGGCCGGAGAGGCGCTGTGCAGCCGCAAATGGCAAACGCCGTGCGGCTAAATTGACAAATGACTGGGAGGCAGCATCGGCATAAAGGACTAAACCCAGTGTGGTCATAAAGGAGAGCTGGAAGCCAACGTCCCATAAGACGTTCGGATTGGAAAACGCCATGAGGGCAGCCACAACTGCCAGGCAGTTGACTCCGTCTTGCCGCCGGCCTATCTGCTGGGCAAACAAGGAGAGACCACTCATAAGCGCCGCCCGGACAACCGCGGCCGCCGCGCCAACCAGCAAGGCATAAAGCGTGATGCCGATTCCCGCCGCAATCGCACCTCGCCAGCGACCCAGAAGACGGTTGAACAATATCGTAAATAAGCCGGCAATTATGGAGAAATTAAATCCGGATATCGCAATAATGTGAGATGTCCCCGTGCTGTTAAAGTCATCCTGCACTGTTTCAGGTATGCCTTCTTCGATGCCGAGCAAGATGCCCGCCAACAAACTGGCTTCCGGATCGGGCCACAGGCGATAAATCATGCGGTGGGAGTTTTCTCTAAGAGCGTAAATCGCTCTCAGAATTGGATTTCCCCCAATGGCTGGTTCTATTAACGAGACACGCTTTGCATAAAAAACGGCGAAGATGCTCTGGCGAGCCAGGTAACCTTTGTAGTCGAACACCTCATCTTCGGTTGGCTCCTCGAGCATCCCACGGACGGCGACACGATCTCCGTATTGAAAGCTGCCGCCGGACTCAGCCCAGGCAAGCACCTGTCCATGTACCTTGACAATATTCGCATCCTCCCGGCCATGCAGCTGATCCGCTTCGATGAGGAAGGAGATAACGGTATCGCGCTGTTCCGGCGGTTTTACCAATATTCCCTGGACGACGATCTCTTCTTCTATATTGGTGTGAGAGGCGATAAAATCAGGATCCTGCAGATCCGGTTGAGAGTACTGGTAGCGGTAGCCGCCCAAGGACAGGAACAACAGAACTAAAGGAAAAGCGGGAAAACCTCCCAGCAGAATCCCTGAGAAGCGATTGAAAAATTGGATAATGCGAGAGGGGATAAGACTGCGGAAAAATGGTCTGTAAAGCCGACGTGATAATACAAGAAGCAGGGCAAACACCAGCAGGACCAACCAGCCGGATCGGGGAAAAGAAAGGACATCCCCCAGCAGGATACCAGCCAGAAACGCCAGTGAGAGCCACAATAGCGGCATGAGAGCACTCGATGTTTATGTGGATTGGTCAGTTTTGTGGATCAGTTGTTCCGTTTTACGCCGCCCCGGTACAACGCCATGGTTGGCTGAAGGTGGGTGCTTCGCAGGCCTGCAAACACCTGCTTCCCACTCTACTGAGAAGTATACACCTCTTTTTGATAAGGAAACCAGGAAACCATGAATTAATGATGAAGCGGTTTCGCAGTTCAACTACCAGCGCATTCTCGTAGATCGATTCTAGAAAGCCGGGCCCAGCCTCTTAGGAACCTCAATTGCAGCCGCGATGATGTGCCGGTCAAATCCTGGTGCTCGAGCCCCAATGCAACCTCCTGCCTTCCTAACTTCCTGGCTTCCTTATATACTATTCGTGCGCTCGCTTAAATCAGCCATGGGATAAACATAGGGGTTTGCGCCTGGTAGCGAATGTAGGCTTCCCTGAATTCACGCTTGAGCTTGCGCTCTTCAAAAAAAGCCCCTACGACCAGATAAACGGTGAGCCCCAGATTTAGACACAGTATGTTTACCGTCATCACCGGAACTAGCCAGATGAACACCAAACCGGCGGTATACAGAGGATGCCGCACGTAGCGGTAAAGACCTTCAACAACCATCTGCGAGGGTTTTTCTTGACCATCGACCAATTGTCTCAATCCCAAAAATGACCAAACACCGGTCTGGAACAGACCAACTGCCAGCGCCAGGAGGGCCAGGAGCTGACCAGCGATTGAGAGATAAACCCAGGGCGAGGGAATAACATACAGCCGTCTATCCGGCAGCACAGCCGGCAACGCTAACACCGGCAGCAGCGATATGACAGCAAAAAGGTTGTATACAAAACGGTACCAGCGGCTTCCCGCATCGCCGAACCAGGCCTGGATGCGTTCCTTGAAGAGGAGCGAAGCGAGAATAGAATGGACCAGACCGTAGAGTAGGACGGCTGAGAAGATGAGCAGGGCGGAAAGCAGCATAGGAACAGGGGGAAGGGGATAAGGGAGAGGGATGCTTCCGGATAGGCGTTCCTACTGCAAATGAAAATTATTTGGTGATCTCGTGGTAGCGGAAGCAGTCTACCACGTGGTCGTTGACCATGCCAACCGCTTGCATGAAAGCATAGCAGATGGTCGGACCCACGAAACGAAAGCCGCGTTTTTTGAGATCTTTGCTCAT
>DATCIL010000070.1:0-18816 GCA_036507795.1 Anaerolineales bacterium
GCGCTCGAAGACTATCTGATGTCAAACGAGCTTTATTGGCCGATTGGCGCCGCTTCACCGGCCGGAGAGCCCGATTATCCTCGATTGACTTTGGGAGGCTTGCTGCTCGCTCAAAAGCGGGCTCACGCACGCGATTTATCCCCCGAACAGCGCCATGAATTAGCCCAGATCGATGAAAAGATAGATAATCTGCGCAACCGCTGGCGCGTGGCCCGGGAGCGGAAAGCAGGCCGGGGCTTTACCGCCCGCCTGCGCTTATGGAATGACTTTATCGAAGAGTATCGTGAAGATCCCAGCGCTAACGTCGATCGCTACGCCTATGAAGTGGAGCGCCGCGTTATGCTGGATTTGCTCAGGGAGGAGGCCGGTGCAATCCCGAAAGCTGAACTGGAGTTGTTAGAGAATTTAGACAAACTGCTGCGCGCAGTTTTGATCCCAGGTGATTTCATTTGGGATCCAGAACTGCAGAGCGGATTTCCCAAGGAAAAATACTGGTATTTGTACGGCACGCCAAAAACCTAGCGCAAGAACAGGGCGCCTTTTCGGAATAGACCTGAAAGGTTTTTAAAACCTTTCAGGTCTGTCCGCTCCCTTCTTCCAAATGTATTTTATTAAAAACAGCGATGAGCTGCTCTGGTCTCAGTCCTGGCGGTTCAACCATTCTTGACTGGGCCAATTCTACGTACTTCTGGACCACTTCGTAACCTGCAAAATTCCGCTCCAGGTATCTTGCCACTTTGATGGTCTGTCCGGAACCGGCAAAGGGATCGAGCACCAATTCGTCGGGATAAGAGTATAAGCGGATCAGGCGATATGGGATCTCTTCCGGGAAAGGAGCGGGGTGATCGATAGTGTTCGGCGGCACCGGCGCGATGTGCCAGATGTTGTTCGCCACATCCAGGGTAAACAGGCGATTGATGGGGAAAACTGCACCGGTCCTCTCCGGCAGTCTGCGCTGCTTGTAGATCTTTGGCCCTGGTTTTCTGAAGATCAGGATGTATTCATTCATGATGTTCGGATAATAATAGCCCGGGTAAGGTTTTTGAATGGACACCCCCGCCCGTTTTACCCCGGCCGTGCACTTGTGCCAGATGAGGTCCTGGTGAAACTGCCAGTTTTTTTGGGTGAGGCGTGCCGTGAGGTCGAAGGGTACTGGGTACAGGGTTCCGTCCAGTAAAACCGTTCCTATGACGATAGCGCAAAAACCTCCGGGCTTGGTTACCCGCCAAACTTCCGTAAAGATGATTTCCAGCCAATCGAAATATTCCTGGTAACCGGAGTATCCCTGGGCGTAGGCACGCGTGCGGTAAGGGCGGGTCTTATCCTCTGCGTGGATATCGTAGTCGATGGCGTTCCAATAGGGTGGGGAAGTGACCGTTAGTGCCACAGAATTATCTTCGAGTTCGGGCATGCTTTCGCTGGAATGGGGATAGATCTGGTTTGGCAAAGTGAACTCCTCTTAGCAGATTACCTTTGCGAGCTTGCTCGCCAACTCTGATAGTCTTCTCGAATGGTTGCCTGCCCTTCTCCGCTCTGCAAACAATGTAAAAAAATTCGGACTGCCCCGCGCGGCTCCGCGCTTGACAATGCCAGGACCGGCTGGTCGAGACTGTTTCGGGCCTGCCGCTCGAGACGAAGCGGTTTGACCGCGTTTTCCAGCCAGGCTTCTGGCAGGAATCCAATAGCCGCCGGATCTTCATGGACGGCCTCGAGCATAGCAGCGGGATCAGGAGCCAGTAGCGCTGTCGAGGAGAAGGATTGCGCATTCAGGATTTCCTGCTGGAATAATCGCGTAAATTCGTCTCCCTCGGGCAGGAGCCAGACCTGTATGTCCTGATTCTCACCTCCCACTGCATCCCACCGCGGAGTTCGACCGGTAAAGATTGCGCGTAAAGTATCTGTGCTCAATGCGCTTACCGGGTTGAGGGCGTTTACGATTACCGCAATCTCCTCTTGAGCCAGAGGTGCTGCATAGCCTGCGGCGGGCGGCGGGGGCCCAAACCAGAAGGAAAGATCAGCCTCCTCGATCTCCAGAAATGGCGCCGAGGTCTCTGAGAGGATCAGCGCAATCTCAGGTTGCTCAACCGCACAGGTATGCAGGGCGTCTTTTAGTGGCGCCAGGGACGGGGTAAGAGCAATCTCTACGGGTTGCAAGGTAGGCGGTTCTGTTGCGGTCAGCGGCGCCAGGCGGGCGGATTGCGACAGGATCAAGGAGATCAGGCCGAGGCTGAGACAGTAAATTGCGAAGATATACAATGGATGGCGGATGAGGAAGCCCAGCAGCCAGCGGATGGAGAAATAGCCCACAATTGCGGAGGCCAGAAAACCGGGAACGAAAGTTGGAAGCAGTGTGATCAGGTTGGGGATTTTGAGCAGGTCAACGGTGGCAATTGCTCCGGCGGCCAGCATGACGGGCACCGACATTAAAAAGGAAAACCGGGCGGCGGTTTGGCGCTCCAAATTCCGGACCATTCCTCCGGTTATCGTGGCTCCAGATCTGGAGATGCCGGGAAACAACGCCAGCGTCTGGTAAAGCCCCATCATGAGCGCGTCTATCCAGGTCAGCGATTCCATCTCCCGGTTGCGCTTACCTGCTCTTTCGCCGATCAATAGCATGACCGCTGTCACCAGGAGAAACAGGGAAGTGGCGTATGGGCTTTTGAATGTGGCTTCGATGGTGCCTCTTATTGTCAGGCCGATGATGCTCGCAGGGATGGTGGCCAGGATCAGGTACCAACCCAAACGCGCTTCAACAGTACCGAGGAGCTTAGCGTCCAGAAGGCTGGCGATGGTGGCGCGAATGATCAACGCCAAATCCTGCCGAAAATAGGCAAAAACTGCTCCGAGGGTGGCTACCTGCACCAGCACGTCAAAAACAAAAACATGTTCATCGGGGATCTCCCAACCCAGGAGGAAAGGCGTGAGCACCAGGTGACCGGAGCTGGATATCGGCAGGAACTCGGTTATGCCCTGCACGATGCCAAGGATAATGGATTGAAAGACGGTCAAGGTCATTCCTGGTTTAGATTCTCGAAAAAGTCTGCTGCAAAATCCTCAAAGCGACCTTCCAGGATCGCCTGCCGGATGTCTTTGGTCAATTGTATTAGCGTATGCAGGTTATGGATCGAGATCAGCGTCCCCGATAGCATCTCTTTAGCAATCACTAAATGGCGAATATACGCCCGCGAAAAATTTTGGCAGGTGTAGCAGGTGCAAGTTTCATGCAGAGGCCTGGGATCATCAAAATAAACCGCGTTTGCCAGGTTGAGACGCTCAAATCGGTTCAGCGCCGCGTTGTGGCGAGCCAGACGAGTGGGGATGACGCAATCGAAGAAATCGATCCCCCGCTTTACTCCATTTACCAGGTCCTCCGGCATGCCAACGCCCATCAAGTAACGTGGTTTATCTTCCGGCAGAATTGGATCGACGATTTCCAGCATGGCATGCATCTCTGCCTTGGTTTCACCGACGGAAAGACCGCCGATGGCATTCCCCGGAAAATCCAGGCTCGAAATAAATTCGGCGGATCGCGCCCGTAGGTCCGGGAAAATGCCGCCTTGAACAATCCCGAACAGGGCCTGGTCTGATCGAGTTTTTGCCAGCAGGCTGCGTTCTGCCCAGGTATGTGTGCGCGCCACGGCGCTTTGATTGTATTCCCAATCATATGGGTCCGCGCACTCATCGAAGGTCATAACGATATCGGCACCCAGGTTTTCCTGGATAGCGATTGCTCTTTCCGGGGTGAATTCGTGGATGGAACCGTCGATGTGACTCCTAAACGTGACTCCGCTTTCGCCGACTTGTCGGTTCTCAGCCAAAGAGAATACCTGAAAACCACCCGAATCTGTCAAGATTGGACCGGTCCAGCGCATGAAAGCATGTAAACCGCCCATTTCTGCAATCAGCTCATCTCCAGGTCGCAGGTAAAGATGGTAGGTATTGGCCAGGATCAGGCTGGCATCCAGTTCGGAGAGTTGAGCCGGAGTAACTGCCTTTACTGTTGCCTGGGTGCCCACCGGTGCGAATACCGGGGTCTGAACTGGCCCGTGTGGCGTCTGGAATGTCCCGGCCCGGGCACGCTTCTCACGCGCCTGGAGTCTAAAAGTAAACGTTTGCAGCGTCACGAGGTTTGATTATACTCGTTTTGAATCAATCCCCTAAGCCCCCGAATTGGCAGTGATATAATTTCTTAAAGGTCTGAAAACCAATATCCTACTACTATGGAGAGCCATCTATGCAAACAATGAACCTGCCTGGTCCAAAAGCCAGGGCGATTATCGAGCGCGATCGCGCAGTCATTTCCCCTTCCTATCCTCGCAGCGGCACCTTTGTGATGGATCGGGGGAAGGGATCGGAAGTTTGGGATGTCGATGGTAATCGTTTTTTGGATTTCGCGGCAGGCATCGCCGTAGCCTCTACCGGTCACAGCCATCCCAGGGTAGTAAAGTCCATCCAGGACCAGGCGGAGAAGTTTATTCACATTTCCTCTGATTATTATCACGAACCCTGGGTATCGCTAGGCGAAAGGTTGGACCACATCGCTCCTTTCAAGGAGGACGCGATGACTTTTATGACCAATTCGGGTACCGAGAGCGTGGAGGCCGCCATCAAGTTGGCCCGCTACCACCACGGCTGTACCCAGTTCATCGGTTTTTTGGGGGCCTTCCACGGGCGAACCTTGGGAGCGCTTACCTTCACCGCCAGCAAACCCGTTCAGCATGAGGGATTTTTTCCGCTGATGAGCGGGGTTGTGCACGTGCCATTCCCTAATCCTTACCGGCCCATCCTGCATTCCCTGCCCGGTGAGCCGTATGGTGAGACGGTGGTGCGTTATATCGAAGAACAAATCCTTGCCAAGGTGCTACCTCACAGCGACGTGGCCGGAATTCTGGTGGAACCGGTCCAGGGAGAGGGCGGCTACGTGGTTCCTGCGCCGGGCTTCTTCCCAGCCCTGCGGGAACTCTGTGACCGCTACGACATCCTTCTAATTGTAGATGAGGTCCAGTCCGGTATGGGGCGGACCGGTAAATGGTGGGCAATCGAGCACTTTGGCGTGGAGCCGGATATCGTCTGTGTTGGTAAGGGCATTGCTTCAGGTGTGCCACTGGGCGCCATAATCGCCCGGAAGAGCGTGGTCACCTGGCCTTATGGCTCGCATGGAAATACCTACGGTGGTAATCCGATTGCATGCGCAGCTGCCTTATCTACCATTGATCTCATCGAGGAAGAATTTATGCAAAACGCCGCCGAAGTAGGCGAGTATGCTTTAGACGCCCTGGAGGAGATCAAAGTCCGCCATCCCAGCGTCGGCGATGTGCGCGGTTTAGGCTTGATGATTGGCGTCGAGTTTGTTAAGGACCAGGAGTCGAAAGCTCCTGCTGTGGATCTGCGCGATCAGGTTATCGACCTTGCCTTTGAACGGGGTCTGTTGACTCTGGGGTGCGGCAAGAGCACCATCCGGATATCTCCTGCGCTCAACATCTCACGCACTGAAATGGATGAGGGTCTCAGGATTCTTGATGAAGCCATTCTGGTAGCGGAGCGAGAGATATTTGCTAAGCATGTTGCCTGATTTTCGCGTCCGCCAGCGAGATTATCTGCTCGAGATCGCGCGCGCGATCACTCAGGAGCTGGACCTGGAGAAGTTGCTGGCGCGCATTCTTCGGATTTCAGCTGAAATGCTGGCGGGGCAGGCGGGCTTGATCGTGCTACATGAAGACGGGAGGTGGACCGTAGCAGCCGCTCACGGTATCCCTCCCGCCTTTTTGAACTATCTTGACCCGCTCCTGGCCGAGATTCCCGATTCCGATGATCCCGCCCACTTTGAGCTCCCTGAGATCAATCGATTGCTCCAGCGTGTGACCCGCTCGGCAAGTTTAGGCCTGCTGGGCGGGGTTGGTCTGCCCATGATCGCTCGCGAGCAGGTCGTCGGGATGATCTTTATCTTCCGCAATTATGCCGGCCGGTTTTCAACCAATGACCAGGCGCTTTTACAGAGCTTTGCCGACCAGGCTGCCATCGCCGTGCGCAATGCTCAGCTTTATACGCAGATCCGGCGCGAGAAACAGCGCATGGATACCCTGCTGGATTCCGCGCCGGATGGAATTCTGATCTTGAAAGCCGATCATCGCATCGAGCGCTGCAACCCGGCATTTGCCCGCCTGTATGGAGCGCCGCTATCCGAAATCGTTGGAGAGCTCCACGAGGATATCATTCAATGGCAGCAAGTGGACCACGGTCCAACCCTGGAACAGGCGGAAGCGGGCAGCTGGCCGCTTACCGCCACCGCCACCCTGTATGTCGAAGGCGACTTGAAACGCAAGGATAAGCCGCCTTTGCCGGTGGGCATCACCTACGCTCCTCTGCTGTCCTCCGAAGGGCAGCTCATCAACATTATCGCTACAGTACGCGATATCAGCCATTTTAGGGAAGCGGACGAACTAAAGAGTACGTTTATCTCGGTCATCAGTCACGAATTAAAAACGCCGGTGGCTCTGATTAAAGGCTATGTGGGCACCTTACGTCGTGAAGACGCAGTTTGGGATCGTGAGGTCATCGAAGATAGTCTGGAGGTTATCGAGGAAGAAACCGATCGCCTTACAGAACTGATTGAAAACCTCCTGGATGCCACCCGGCTGCAGTCCGGTAGCCTGACTCTGAACCGCTCAGACGTTTCTCTGAAGATCCTGGCGGAGCGCATGACCTCTCGTTTCCAGACTCAAACCGAAAAGCATGCCATAGCGCTTGATTTCCCCGAGAATTTTCCAGTTATCATGGCCGATGAGAATCGGCTGGAGCAGGTGCTTGCTAACTTGCTTTCCAACGCCATCAAGTATTCCGCCGGTGGTGGACAAATTGTCGTTTCTGGTCAGGTGCGTTCTGACCATGTTATCATATGTGTGAGCGATCAAGGACCAGGCATCGCTCCCGGAGATATGCCTCACGTTTTCGACCGTTTCTACCGGGCGGCGGATTCCAGCCGGCTGACAAAAGGGGCAGGTTTGGGACTGTTCCTGGCGCGAGCTGTGGTTGAGGCCCATGGTGGGCGCATCTGGGTGGATCCCAAACCCACCGAGGGGGCTCGCATCTGCTTTTCCCTGCCACGCTAATTCAACGAATTCTATTCGAATTCAGCTTTAGGAGCAATTTATGCCAAAAACTCGGATTAACTGTCCTAATTGTCGCCAGCCTCTCACCGCGGATATCGACCAGTTATTCGATGTTAATATCGATCCAACTGCCAAGCAGCGGCTATTATCTGGGGCATTTAATATTATCCAGTGCCCACATTGTGGGTTTCAAGGACAGGCGGCTACACCGATCGTATACCATGACCCCGAGAAAGAACTTCTCTTGACTTATGTGCCCCCTGAATTAAATTTACCCAGGGATGAACAGCAGCGCATGATTGGAAATATGATCAATCGCGTCATTGACAATTTGCCCCAGGAGAAGCGCAAGGGTTACTTATTCCAGGCCAAAGAACATTTCACGCTGCAGGGCCTGGTTGAAGGCGTCCTGGCGGCCGAGGGGATCAGCAAAGAAATGATCGAAGGGCAGCAAAAGCGCCTCAGCTTACTGCAGCGTTTGGTCAATATTACCGATAAAGACGCCCGGGTTGAGGTTATCAAGCAGGAAAGTGACCTGATCGACGCGGATTTCTTCAGCATCTTATCGCGTTTGCACGAGACTGCTCAGCTCAGCGGCGATCAAGAATCAGTTGATCGCTTAGAAGATTTGCAGGCGGACCTCCTGGATCACACCGATTTCGGCCAGCAGCTCAAAGAGCAGTCTGAGGAGATCCAGGCAGCGCTTGAATCTCTACAGGAAGCCGGCCGGGAGCTCACGCGGGAGAAGTTGCTGGATATTGTTGCGAAAGCGCCGACCGATACCCGCCTGCGCGCTTTGGTGAGTTTAGCGCGCCCTGGGATGGACTATACTTTCTTCCAGGTGCTGAGTGACCGGATTGATCGCGCCCGCGGATCTGGCCGGCAGCGCCTGGTCGAGCTGCGCGAGCGCCTGTTGGAATTGACCCGCGAGTTTGATGAACAAATGGCCGCGCGGGCTGCTCGCACCCGAGAGATCTTGGATCAGATCTTGAAATCGGATGATATCGCTGAGGCTACGGTGCAGAGCTTGCCCCAGGTGGATGAATATTTTGTCCAGATACTCAATCAGGAATTGGAGACTGCGCAGAAGCAAAACGATCAGGCGCGGCTGGACCGGCTCCAACAAGTTGCCCAGGTTCTCCAGCAGGCCAGCGCGCCGCCCCCGGAAGTTGCGCTCCTGGAAGAGCTCATCGAAGCGCCCGGCGATCAGGCTCGCAGAAAAATTCTGGAAGAACATCGGGCTGAGATTACCCCGCGCTTTATGGAAATGCTTTCGGGTCTTGTGGTTCAGGTCGAACAGTCAGACAATCGGGATCAGGAATTCGTCGACCGCTTGAAGTCGATAGCCAGCCAGGTTAGAAGATTCTCCATGGAGACGAATTTGAGGGGGAGTTGATTTTGAAAATTCTACACGTAGTTGGGGCGCGTCCTAATTTTATGAAGATCGCTCCCGTCATGCGGGAAATGGCTGGGGATCCGGAAACTTTCGATCAATTTTTGGTCCATACCGGGCAGCATTACGACCCTAAATTGTCCAGGGTGTTCTTTGAAGAGCTGGAATTGCCCCGACCGGACGCTAATCTGGAGGTGGGTTCAGGATCTCATGCCTGGCAGACTGCTCAGGTAATGCTGCGCTTTGAACGGGTGCTTCTGGATTTTCAGCCCGACTGGGTGGTTGTCGTCGGGGACGTCAACTCTACGTTGGCTTGCGCCCTGGTGTGCAGTAAGTTGGCGGTGAAGGTCGCTCACGTAGAAGCCGGTTTACGGTCTTATGATCGCAACATGCCGGAGGAAATTAATCGCCTGTTGACCGACCAAATTTCGGACTTGCTTTTCACGCCTTCCCAGGATGCGAATGACAACCTGATTCAAGAAGGGATCTATCCCGAAAAACTTCACCTCGTTGGCAATGTCATGATTGACACGCTGGTGCGCTTGCTCCCTAAAGCCCACGCCCGGTGGCCTCAATTGCAGGAGCAATTTGATCTGCATCGTTTCCTCCTGGTGACTCTGCACAGACCATCGAATGTGGATGACCGCCGCAGTTTGGAGGAAGTGCTGGCTGCTCTGGAAGAAGTTTCCAGGGATGTTCCAGTGCTGTTTCCGGTTCACCCTCGAACGCGGGAGCGAATTGAGGAATTCGGTCTGCTGCCGGCCAATTCAAGATTGCATTTATTGCAACCTTTTGGTTACCTGGATTTTCTTGCGTTGCAGGCGCATGCGGCTCTCGTGCTGACCGACTCGGGCGGTATCCAGGAAGAGACCACCTACCTGGGGGTGCCCTGTTTGACAGCCCGTGCGAACACCGAACGGCCAGTCACAATCACCTTGGGCACCAACCAGCTGGTAGGCAGCGACCGGCAGGCCCTGGTCGCCGCGATCCATAACCGCTTATCCGCAAAAGAGCAATCCCGGCAGGTGCCGCCCCTGTGGGATGGCCAGGCCGCCAAACGGATCGTCGCCGTCTTCTCCGAAGACGCCTTCTCCGAAGACGCCTTCTCCAAAATTAGAAAGGCTTAGGAGCTGGGTATGCCGCTTCGTTTCCGGTGGGGCAGCTTGCGGAACAAAATCATCGCCTGGTCCTTCATACCCACCGTGATGGTCCTGGCTGCCGTGGCGCTGGTTGCCTACTTCGCCTACGATCGGGTGGCAGAGGAACTGGTTCTGGGCAGGGACCGGGAATTGGTCTATTTTTCGGCGTCTCAGCTGAAAGATGATTTAGGCACTTACAGCGAAATCCTGTCCGCCCTCTCCCGCACCTCGGCAATGCGCAGCGATGACAAAATGCGCCAGGCAGCAGCCTTGCGGGATGCCGGCCATCGTTTGGCCTATTTCGACGGCGGTGTCGTCCTCCTGGATAACTTTGGCGCGGTGGTGGCTTCTGAACCCGAGCGTTCCGGCATTTCCGGTCAGGATTGGGCAGATCGCGGCTATTTCAAACAGATCCTCTTCTCAAGGAAAGCGGTTTTTTCCGACATTGTTAACGATGGTCCTGACGGCATACCCGTGATTGTGTTTGCCGTGCCAATCACCGGAGACCAGGATGAATTTTTGGGGGCCTTAGCCGGCATGTTTCGTGTCGGCCCCGCCGAGCTCAACCCGTTTTACGGCAGTATTGCCAAGGTTCACCTCGGAGATACCGGCAGCGCTTACCTGTTGGACAGTCATGGCAGGGTTATCTATCATGCAGACCAAACCTATATCGGCCAGGATTTTTCCGCTTACCCCACGGTGCGGGATGTCCTGAACGGAAGCGTTGGCGCAATCCGTTCGCAGAATCCGGTCGGCGAGGATAGCGTGTCGGCCTACGCCCCCATTCCGGGGACCTCATGGGGTCTTGTCCTGGAAGACGATTGGGCTTCGATCAGTGAGGCGGATGAGAGATACGGGAGGTTCCTCTTGCTCTTGCTAGGTTTTGGTATTGTCTTGCCGGCTCTAGTGGTCTCAGTGGCAGTCCGGCGGACCATCCGGCCAATCCATGATCTCATGGCAGCAGCCCAGCAAGTGGCAGAAGGCAATTTTGGCCTGGCAATTCGAGCGGAAACAGGCGACGAAATCGAAGAGCTTGCCAGCCAATTCAACCGCATGTCGGCAGAACTGAAAGAATCATATTCCAACCTCGAGCAAAAGGTCGCCGCAAGGACCAAGGAGCTGACTGCCCTCTACAATGTGGCTGCTGCCGCCAGCTCGTCTCTGGATCTGGATACGGTTTTGGAGCGTTCGTTGGATCAAGTCTTAAAAGTCATGGGCCTGGAGGTTGGGACGATCCATCTGCTTGACGAGTCAGGTGATGTTCTTGAATTGGCTGCTTCAAAGGGTATTCAAGAGGAGGAAATCCCGCAAATCCAGACGCTTCCTCTAGGAACTGGAATGTCCAGCTGGGTGATAGAGCGGGGCGAACCCCTTGTAGTGCCCAATATCGCAGTGGCTGAACGGCCCCTCCGGGCCGTGCCCGCGGCAGCCAACCAGGCCTATGTGGGTGTCCCAATTGAGACCCGCGGCCAGAAGCTGGGTGTGCTCAGCCTGGTCGGTGAGCCCGGCAGGAGATTCAAGCCCGAGGAGGTGGCGCTGCTCGGCTCGATTGCTGATGAGGTGGCGCTGGCAGTTGACAACGCCGGGTTGTATAATCAAACTGAACAGCAGGCCATTGTCGAGAAACGCCGCAGAGAAATGGCCGAAGGCTTGCGCGATATCCTGGCAATCCTTAATTCGAACAGCCCCCTGGAGGAAATCCTGAATTATATTCTTAACCGGGCTTGCCCACTCATGGAAGCGGACGCTGGCGGCATCTATCGCCTCGATTTGGAGAAGCGGGGATTCAGCCTGTCAGGCACGAGTGGCAGCCTGTCCGGTCTGGAACCGATCGACCTGATCCCTTACGGAAACTGGCAGGAGTTGACTTTACCTCCGCCAGTAGAACCTTTTAGCGTCAGTGATATTCGCGTTTTTCTTGACACCTTATATCCACACCCAGAATTACTTAGCGAAAGGCAGCAGAATTGGCTAAGAGTCATCGGTGAAAATTACTCGACCATTTTGACCGTCCCGATCCCGATCGGTGATAGTGTTTTTGGCTATATTACTTTCTATTACGTCCAGGCCCAAGAATTCTCACAGGAATACCTTTCCCTGGGCAGGACTCTCGGGGACCAGGCTGCCCTGGCGATCGAAAATGCCCGCTTGCGCCAGCAGGCCGAGCAACTGGCAGTATTGGAGGAGCGCAGCCGGCTGGCGCGCGAGCTGCACGATTCTGTAACGCAGCTGCTCTACAGTCTCACGCTATTCGCCGAAGCCGGGCAGCGTATGAATAAAGCCGGGGATCTGGAGCGCACTGAACAATTCTTGGTCCGGCTAAGCGAAACAGCCCGCCAGGCGCATAAAGAGATGCGCCTGCTGGTCTTTGAGCTGCGTCCCCCAACCGTTGAACTGGAAGGCCTGGTCGGGGCGCTGCAGCATCGTTTGGATGCTGTTGAGAAACGGTCTGGCATCGAAACCTGCCTGCAGGTTGAGGGTAACTTCGATCTCTCGCCTGCCATCGAAGATGAACTCTTCCGGGTCGCCGTAGAGGCATTAAATAATGCCCTTAAGCATGCCTCGGCCACCCAGGTGATCGTTCGGCTCCAGGCCAGGGATCATACCTTTAGCTTACAGGTCGTGGATAATGGGAAAGGTTTTGACCTGGATGCCGCCAGCAATGGAGGGGGCATGGGTTTGCCGGGTATGCGCGAACGAGTCGAAAAAATGAGAGGCTCCTTGCAAATTTTATCGAAACCTGGGGCGGGTGCTCAGGTTATTGTCAATCTGGAAATGGAGATAGCGTGATGGACGGAAATATTCGAATTCTGGTTGTCGATGATCACCATATCGTCCGGGAAGGTCTGCGGGCGCTGATCGAGACCGAACCGGGTATGGAGCTGGTTGGCGAAGCCCGGGATGGTCATGAAGCGGTTCTGAAGGCTCGGTCGATTAAACCCGACGTCATCTTAATGGATCTCGTCATGCCGCGCGTGGATGGCTTAGAAGCGATCAGCCAGATCAAGCGAGAAAACGAAAAAGTGCAGATCCTGGTCCTGACCAGCTATTCCGAAGACGCCAAGGTTTTCTCTGCAATAAAGATGGGCGCAATGGGCTACCTGCTTAAAGATTCACTGCCTGAGGAACTGCTGCGCTCCATCCGCGAGGTTTACCATGGTCAACCTTCCCTGCACCCTTCGATTGCGCGCAAGCTGATGACCGAATTAAACCGCCCGTCAGAAACCCCTTCGGTCGGAGAGCCCTTAACCGAACGCGAAGAGGATGTATTGAAATTGCTCGCTCTGGGCATGTCGAACCAGGAAATCGCCGACAAGCTGGTCATCAGCGAGCGCACGGTTCGTACTCACGTCAGCAATATATTAATGAAGCTTCACCTTGCCAACCGCACCCAGGCTGCCCTGCACGCCTGGCGCGAAGGTCTGGTGGCTCCAGACAACGAGGGGTGATTTTCTCCTCGGATTTACGTCATTTGACGGAGATAGGATTGGTCTTCTATCCGATGCAGCTTGGGCTGTCGCTGAATTACAATATCATCGAAGCTGGCGGACGAGGCAAAGGGGGGCCTTGATCTTACCTCCAGGTGTTCGATTAGGGACTGTTAATGGCGCTTTCAAAATCCGCTAATTTATGGCGAGGGTTGTTCCTGGTGATCTTCTTGTCGACCTTGCTGGCTGCCTGCAGCGGGCCGGCTGGTTCGGCGGCTTCAAAATGGTACCAACCTTATGCAATCCAACTCTCGTCCCAAGACCTGGATAGCGATCAGGCCCTTTCCGTTATTGCGGTTATGAGCACATTCATGCGGCTGGCAGACGTGCCAACGCTGACCAGCCTGGTAGCGAATGAGGGTCTGATCATTGTTCCCTATGGCGTAGCGTCCCCGACGCGCAAGGGTCTTACTGGAGAAAGGTTAAATTCCACAATCTCATCCTTGGTGCGAGATGCAAATCCTGAAATCATTGCTTATGAAATCAGCCAGCCGGCACACGTTGGTCTCGTCGTGAAGGGCCTGAGCCGGACCAGGGTGAGACCCCTGGTAGGGCAGCCAATCGAGATCACTGAGCTCTCATATGTTTCCTTGGATCAGAACAAGAACGAGGAGTGGCAGATTACCATCCTCGCTGTCGACCGCCAGGGCGATCTGGCAAAGGCCATCCAGAACTCCCCCTTCACGTTGATAACCGAGTATACCCAGCCGCAGATCCTTCCCGCCTCGCCCCGCGAGGTGATTTCAGAAGTATCGAAACTATTGAATAGAGGGGATGCTGAGAGTCTTGTGCGTATGGTATCCCAACAGGGCCTGGCCATCGCACCATATGGCCTGGTTATCCGGGAGATCGGCTTGAAAGATGAAAGCCTCTCGAAAATCCTGACCGAATTGGTCAAAGGCTCGGAAACGCGGGTGCTTGCTTATGATCTCAGCGAGGAAGGGCGCATCGGCCTGGCCGTTAAAGGTCTGAAACGTATGGAGGTTCAGCCTGCAATCGGCAACAAAGTTACCATGACCAGCCTGGCGTATATGCAGTTGAAGCTCGACGCCGAGGGGAACTGGCGCCTATGGCTCATCGCCCCCGATACCTACAGCCTGCTGGCTGAGGCCATGGATGAGCCGCCTTTTCAGCGCTGGCGGTAACAAGACCCGCCCTTTCGATCGCTGCCCAAAAGACCCGAAAGGTTTTCGAGACCTTTCGGGTCTCTGCATTAACAAAGATACGTCAAATGTCTTATTGCACCAATCAAAGAAACCGTCAAATTTCCGATGCGTCCTTTATTCCAGGGAGTTAACATGTTAATAGAGAAGAAGCGGTAGCACTTCTGGAAAAATAATGGACAGCGAAAATAGTACGCCTGCGGTTACTCCGCGGGAAACAACTTCAGTAATGATCATTGCCAGACCGGGCGGCTTAAGGGACGGCTTGACCGCGCTGATTTCCGTAGTGCCTTTCGTCGACCAAATTTATCATGAGGTGAGTTATGCGGAAGCTTTGCGCAGGATCAGGCATTCTCGACCCGTCTTGGTAATCCTCGACGGCGATTTATATGGAGCCAGCGGTCTCGATTTTCTCAGATTGCTCAAAGAGCAATATTCCGACGTGCTTTGCCTGGTCCTGGTTGAGGACGCCCGCCAGGCGGACCTTGCGAAAGATGCGGGCGCGGTTGACGTACTTATCAAAGGCATTCACGCCGATCAGCTCCTGGCAGCAATCGAGAAGCACTTGTTCAGACGACGTAATTAATCTGAATTGTTATAAGGAGAAGAGGAAATGAACAGTACAAAAATACATCTCGTGGCGTTGGTGATGGTTTTGGTGATGCTGGTCAGCGCCTGTACTTTACTGCAGTCTGCTCAACCCAGCATACCGGACACCGGCGCGCTGTACACCCAGGCGGCCCAGACCATCGTCGCCCAGCTGACTCTGGCGGCCGGCGATATTACCAGCACGCCAACCTCGCTCACGGCAACGGATACCTCGGTTCCCGCCACGGAAACGCCCGAGCCGAGCGCTACACAAACAGAGACGCCCACCAACACCCCGACAGCTTCGCCGATCCCACCAACCAGCACGCCTGTGCCCACCAACCCGCCCACGCGCACCCCGACCGCCACCCCCGTTCCCTGCCTGTGGGCCAGGTTTGTCGAGGATGTAACTGTTGCGGAGGATACCGAGTTCACGCCGAACTCGACCTTTACCAAGGTTTGGCTGGTCCGGAACATTGGGACCTGCACCTGGAACGATGAATTTGACCTTGTATTTGACGGCGGCAATCGCATGGGCGCGCCCAGCGCCTTTGATTTCCCGGATGGCAATGTCAGGCCCGGGGATAACGTTGAACTCTCCGTCCAACTGACCTCGCCGGATGATGAAGGCCGCCACCGCAGCGACTGGATGCTGCGCAGCGACCGCGGTGAATTCTTTGGCGTTGGCCCGGATGCTGACGATCCGCTATCCGCACGGATAAGAGTGGTAAAAGCCAGCGGGTACGCCTATGATTTCGGCATTAACTACTGCTCCGCCCAGTGGCGCAGTAACGACAGCAGCCTGGGGTGCCCGGGGGTCAAAGATGATGAGGATGGTTTTGTCATTCGGGTCAGTAAACCGGAGCTTGAATTCGACCGTCTGGAGAACGAGGCTGGTTTGTGGACCCAGCCAGCCGCCAGCCAGGACGGCTGGATTCGTGGCCAGTATCCTGAATTCAGTGTTGAAGCCGGTCACCACTTCAAGGCCGTGGTTGGCTGCCTGAGCGATTCGCCCAAATGCGACGTGACCTTCCAGCTGAACTACCGGATTGGCGATGGTGAGCTGCAGACGCTCTGGCAGCAGCGCGAGACCTATGACGATAAACTCACCAAGGCGGATGTCGACCTTAGCTCTTTGGCCGGTCAAAAGGTCAGGTTCGTGCTGACTGTGCTGGTCAACGACACGCCAAGGGATGCCCGCGCCTTCTGGTTGGTGCCGCGCATTGTCAGGTAGGCTCAGCCATCAGGCATCAGCCTTCAGGTTTCAGCGTCATGGCGCTGTGGGTGGGCCGTATTTGAGCGTTCGCGCCGTGACGCTGATCGCTGATCGTCGAGGTCTTCTTAGCGCTCCTCGTCGCTATGTTCAGCGGTGTTCATCCGCGGTTTTAAACTCCAGGATCAAGATTGGCGAAAGTGCGGTGCATTAGAGAGATATGCTGATATGAAGCGAAGTCTACGATTCAGCCTGCCGGTGCTCCTTTGTCTGAGTTTATTCCTCTCTATAGAAGGGGCAGCCTGGCAGCCCGGCAAGTTCTTTGGGGTCTCCGTCGTGAAGGGCGCACCGCTTGTCCAGGCGGAGCAGCCCATCCCCGACACCGGGATGGCGACCATCTATCTCCCGCTGGTCTCCACGCCTCAACCGGTTGCATTCCACCGCAGCGGGCAGACGTTTCTGAGCTGGCCGGAGCGGCCTGCCGGCCACGGAGAGGTCTACCGGATTTACCGTTCCAACCAGCCCATCACGCCGGATAACCTGCCCCAGGCCACGTTTCTGGCGGAGGTTGGCAGGGATTCAGCCCGTTTTTACGCTAACCGTTACCGGGATTTGAGTACCGGGGTTTGGGGACCCCGCTATACCGACCGCCTCGTGATTGAGACGGACGGCAGCCCGGTGCAAAGAGGCTGGGGATTGCTGGTTTGGACCCCGGATTCCCAGGATTTTGGCGGGGCGACCGGCGGCACTGGTTATTACGCCATCAGCGTGACACCTCCCGGAGAGGCCGAGTCCTTCTACCCTAACATGGTGGCCGGCCCCGTTTCCGAAGCGGTGGCGGAACCACTGCCGGTCGAGATCACTTCTCCGTCCATTTCCATCGGGGAGGGCGGCCACGTCTACATCCAGTATATGGATTTGCGCAGCTGGAACCCTACCTTCCATGCTCCCAACGCCACAAACGATTATTATGGGCTGGATCCGGCTGACCCGGACCTGTTTCACTCGCTCCAATATGCATATGATTACGCCATCTATGCACCCAACCGGGACCTGTGCGGGGGCAACATCCCGAGCCAGATTCCGGTCTTCTTCCACCTGCACGGATGGCGAGATAATGCCGTACCGCCGGAAGAGGGCTATCGCAGCCAGGACCGGCTCTGTGCCTACGGAATCTATCCCATCGACGTGACCGATACCTGGTACTTTGGGTTTGCGCAGGGCAACGACTATCGCCTGCGGACAGAACCAGCTGCCGGAGATGTGATCGTCAACTACACCGAGCAGCGCATCCTGCGTATGCTCTATGACCTGATGCGCAACCCACCAGGTCCCGCGGTGGACCAGCAGCGGATCTACGTCGCCGGTCAGTCGATGGGAGGCACCGGCTCGCTCGCCTTCGCCGAGCGTTACGCCAACGTGTTTGCCGCCGCATATGCCAGCCAACCGATGACCAATTTCCGCACAGCCGGAACGGCCAAATCGGATTGGACTGCCGATGCATCCGTCAAATGGGGCCGGCCCGAGCTGAACCTGCCCATCGCCATCTCAGCCCCAGCCGGATGGGCGGACCAATTGCAGGAGTACAACGGGGTTGGCGTCTGGGACTGGCAAGACCTGGGCGATTCGGCTGCCGCAGCTAATTTGAAGAGTCGCCTGTGGGATGAAATGACCCCACTGGGAGTGGTTCACGGCAGCAAGGACGACGTAGTGCTGTGGAGCACGCAAGGCCAACCGTTTTACGCCGCTTTCCAAAACAGCCACCGGCCCTGGGGTGGCCTGATTACCGCTAACCCACACCAGTGGGAGTATTACCGCGGCCTGCCTCCCTCCCTTGCCGACCTGGGTAAGTCCCAGATATCCGCATACAGGCCATTTTGGAACCTGCAGGTCATCCGGGATGAAACCGTTCCTGGGCTGTCCAACCTGAGCGGCAACTCGCCTATCCCGCCGGCCGGAGCAGGCGACGTTTACAACCAGACGATCAAATGGTCGTCCTCCTGGGATCCCTGGGACGTGCCGCCGGTAGATGTACCCAACCGCTGGCAAATCAGCCTGTGTTCGGTCGCGGCGGGCTCTCTAGATTGTGGGACAGGGGAATGGCAAACCGTAGACGTCACCCCCCGGCGGGTACAGCACTTCCAGATCATCCCTGGCAAGGTCTATACCTGGCAGAACCGGCGCGCCACCAACGACAATCTTATCGGCACCGGGACGGTAACTGCCGATGGCGATGGGTTGATCACCGTCACGGGCTTCCGGGTCTCTCCGAAGGGGAACCGGCTGGTGATCACATCGCTCCCCTCTCAACCCGATCTGGAAAGCACGCAGGCCGCTGACCAATTCGCCGGTGACCTTCGCTGATCCAGAAACGCCGGGCGCACTCTACGCGCCCGGCGTTTCGCAAACTCCGCTCCAGCCGCCGTCCCGGCGGCGTTTCGGGTGCTGCTTCGAGACTCACTAAGGCGTGCAGTCCCGGTCGAGCAGCGCGGCCGACAGGATCGCCAGCGGCCGGAAGGGCGGTTCAGTCGGTCGCCCGGACGAAGTTGAGCACGCCCTGCCCGCCGTCATACGTGATAGTCAGGCTGTCGTCGCTGAGCTCGAACTGGCCGGCGGTCTCCAGCGCGGCCAGGTACCGCGCTTCCTGATCCATCACCTGCTCGTCCTCGCAGGCCATCAGCGTCTGGACCATCTCGCTGAACGAAATCGCATCACCGTCGACC
>DATCIL010000071.1:0-2326 GCA_036507795.1 Anaerolineales bacterium
TCATCATCGCCCGTGCCCAACCTTTCTACGTAAACCGGAACCTTATCGCCTCCGGAAATCCCCTCCAAGTATTTGGCCTCCAGATTGCTCAGATCGCTCCTGGGGATGACGGCATCGCGCTTGGCGCCAATATCGACGAGGATCATGTCCTCGTAAACCCGAATTACCTCGCCCTGCACGATTTGACCTCGCCGGGGACGGTCATATTCATAATCATTCAGAAGCTCTGCAAATTGTTCTGAGCCAGACTGATTCAGGTTTTCATTTTCATCCAAACCTTCCCGCTTCTTATCAACCATTTCTTCCACTAAAAAAGACATCAAATACATTTTCTCCTTTACAAAATTTTGATGCTACCATCTAACCAACCCTCAGCCTATTCTAGTATAAAACTGCGGAGTTGGCGTTGCTAAAACTTGCCTGAAATTGGCGCTAATCGGCGCTTGCCAGGGGCTGCAGGCGCTTCTCTAACCTCTGCCGGGCCTCATCAAGCTCAATTCCCATGGAAGCCGCCCATTCTAATAACAGGCGGTCTTTGAAGCCATCAAGTGCGCGCTTCTCCGTGGTGTTGAGCTTGCTCTGGGTTTGCCGGGCGGTCAGGTCCCGCACAATCCGCAGCATAGGCTCCACCGAGCCGTCCTTTTTTGCTTCCCAAATGAGGCTTTTGCGCTCGAGGTGATTGGAGCTCAATTCTCGTGGCGGTCGCTTGAGCACCTGGAGCGCTTTTCTGAACTTCGTCTTGGATGTCAGGAGGCGTATTCGATCGCTGTCGGCTTTCTCTACCGGGACCCAGAAAACGCTGTTGTGGGTTTTCACCCGATAATATTTTCGCTCCTTGCCGTTGAGCTGCTTTTTTTCAACGCCTTTGATCTGACCGATGCCATGGTACAGGTGAACGATCCATTCCCCCTTCGAGAAATCCTGACCGTTCTTTCGTCCGTTTTCCGCCATTCAAACCTCCTTTCAACCCCCGCTTACCGAATTCCGGGCATGCTGGCGTTTTGAGAAATCGCCGGCTGCCGAAAACTGACAAACACAAAAAAAGCCCCGCTTGATTTCTTTAGCGGGGTTTCCAGATAAAACCGGCGCTGCTTCCCCGCAAAAGGGGCCCAATTCTCTCCAGCGCTGAGAGAAACTGCAAACAGGATCTAAACGACCTGTTTGTTGAACATATTATACCAGAAATTATGTTCTACGTCAAGCCGGACGCGCGTTGGCTTATTTTACCCCAATTCGAAACCGCTAAATCCGCGGCATCCGCGTCCCAATTCAAATCAAGGTTGAGCATAACCCCAGGCTATAAATACAACCGCAGCGTGTATACTTATCACACCCAGATAAGGAGCCGTTTATGCCAACCTTCCAATATCACCCCGAGATCCTGCGGCAGTTCCCCGGCCTGCGCGCCGGCCTGGCCCTCGCCTCCGGCCTGCACAACGGTCCAACTCCGGAACCTCTGCAGGCCGCCTGCCTGCAGGAGCAGCGGGCCACGCTGGATCGCCTCGGCGCAACCCCGTTAAGCGAAATCGAGGGCCTGGCAGCCTGGCGTTCGGCTTTTCGCGCCTTCGGCGTCAACCCGACCAAGTACCGCAGCGCGCCGGAGGCCTTATTGCGCCGCCTGACCAAGAAAGGCGACATCCCCAGCATCAATATTCTGGTGGATATCTGCAATCTGGTCAGCATCCGCTACGCCATGCCCGTGGCGGCCTTTGACACCCGCGCCCTGGCGATTCCCGTGACCGTGCACTTCGCCGCCGGCGCAGAGCGCTTTACGCCGCTGGGTGAGTCCCAGGTCGAACATCCCGATCCGGGAGAGGTGATCTTCTCGGATACGACTGGCCTGGTGATTGCCCGGCGCTGGTGCTGGCGGCAGAGCGCCGAAAGCGCTGCCAGCCCCGCCACCCGGGAAGCCTTCTTCACCATCGAAGCCCAGCATCCTGGCAGCGGCTCCCAGGTTCAAAGGGCGCTGGAGGATTTGCTGGGATTATTGGATACCTACGCAGGGGGAAGATATACGGCCGCCGTGTTAGGACCACAGCAATCTCAGATTTGATTTGTAGGAGGGGCGGGTCTAAGACTCGCCCCTACAAACCGCCTTGAAGATGAGCCGGCCTAAGACCTGCTCGATTAACAAAGGATACGATTTTTTCGTACTGGATCCGCGCTTACTTGGACACCTTCACGACCCAATATTCGGTATCCGGTGTAACCGGCGTCCCGAACCGGGCATTGACGACATACAGGTTGCTGCCGAACTCTGCCACGGTGGTGGGAACGTCGAAGTCATCATGCGTGATCGTATCCACCACCTCGCCCGAGGTCAGGT
>DATCIL010000072.1:0-5785 GCA_036507795.1 Anaerolineales bacterium
TTATCGAGAATTATGTATAGGATACGATGATGGCAGAACCTCCGGAATCTCGCTTGCGCACCCCCGCCCTCTTCCCAATCCTGATCCGTCACTTTCTGGCGCTTGGGTTGGTACTGCTATCCACCGGCGTGCTGTTCCTGCTGCGAAGCAGCCTGAATACGTCCACGATCGCGCTGCTTTACCTGCTGCCCGTGTTGTTGTGCACCATGCTGTGGGGTCTTGGAGCAGGCTTAAGCGCCGGCTCGCTGGCTTTTTTAACTTTCAATTATTTCTTCATCCAGCCGTATTACACTTTCAAAGTGATTCACACTCAGGATATCACCGCGCTGGTGATTTTCTTCCTCGTCGCGCTCCTGATCAGCCAGCTGGTAGGCCGTGCGAAGCAGAATTTGATCGCCGCCGAAGCCCGTGAACAGGAACTGGCCAGCCTTTACGAAATTAGCAGCAGCCTGGCGGGGGTTAATCGCCGGGAGGAAATTGTCCAAATCCTTGCCAGGCAGGTCCAGGACATCTTTCTGGCCGCTCGAGTGGAGATCGAAGTCTTGCCGGTGTCGGATGAGGCTGGATTCAGGCTCTCGCTTCCCGATGAAAAAGCTTACCGGCAAGATCCACCTGCGTGGGTGGTGCCGCTCGAAACTGCGCGCGGCGTAGGCGGCGAAATCCGCCTGTGGCGGAAAATGCCCTTTGCCCCCGAATCTGAAAATAGTATGCTAGCCGCCATTGCAGCTCAGGGCGCGCTGGCGTTGGAGCGCGCCGCGCTCACTCGGGCAGAAAACAAGGCCAGGGTGCTCGAAGAGAGCGACCGCATGAAAAGCGCGCTCCTATCCTCAGTCTCTCACGAATTGCGTACGCCTTTGTCGACCATAAAGGCCTCTGCGACCAGCTTGTTGAGCGGTGAAGTCGAGTGGGAGACGGAAGCCAGGCTTGATTTGTTGAACGTAGTCGATGAAGAAGCCGATCATCTCAACCAGCTGGTAGGGAATCTATTGGACATGTCCCGCATTGAGGCGGGAGCGCTGGAGCCCAACCGGCAGTGGAATTTGATTTCCGAAATCGTCAGCGTGGCGCTCGAGCGCATGAAACGTGATCTCGAAGATTACCGTGTTGAGGTCGATATTTGTGAGGATCTACCCTTCATTCCGGTCGATTTTATGCAGATTGAACGCGTTTTCATCAATTTGCTCAGCAATAGCGCCAAGTACGCCCCCAAAGGGACGGTCATCCGCATCACTGCCCGGACGGAAAATGACCATACCATGCTGGTCCAACTGACCAATCAGGGTCCCCACGTTTCAGAAGAACACCTGGGATCCATTTTCGAAAAATTTCATCGCGTCACCAATGCCGAGCGGGTGACCGGCTCCGGTTTGGGTTTGTCGATATGTAAGGGCATTATCGAAGCCCATGGGGGTCGCATCTGGGCCGAAAATTTAGCCGAGGGTTTCGCTTTCAATCTCGTAATTCCCCTGACATGGAACGGGCGCCCGGCTACCATGGTTGAAACGGAAAACTGATGAAGGTTAAACCACACATTCTGGTCATCGACGACGAACCCCAAATTCTGCGCGCCCTGCGCACCATTCTGGAAGCCAAGCGTTTTCAGGTATCCATCGCGGCTACAGGAGAGCAAGGACTGGCCTTTGCCGCCAGTGAGCAGCCGGATGTGATCATCCTGGATTTGGGATTGCCGGACATCGACGGTGTAGAGGTGTGCGCTCGTTTGCGAGAATGGTCGCAAGTACCCGTTATCGTCCTGTCGGTCCGTGACGAAGAGAAAGATAAGGTCCTGGCCCTGGATGAGGGCGCCGATGATTATCTGGTCAAACCATTTGGCATCGGGGAGCTCCTGGCGCGTATCCGCGTGGCATTGAGGCATTCCGCGCAGCTGCATGGCTCTCCTGAACCGGTCGTTCGTGGAGGAGACCTTGAAATCGATCTGGCCAGGCGTGTAGTTCGAAAAAAGGGCAAAGAAGTCAAGCTCACCGCCACGGAATTTAATTTGCTGGCTTACCTGGCCAGCAATGCGGGCAGGGTTCTCACCCATCGCAATTTGTTGGAAAAAGTCTGGGGTCCAGAATATACAGATAATGTAGAATATTTAAGGGTCTTTATGAGCCAGCTGAGAAGGAAATTGGAGCAAGATCCCAGGCATCCAAGATTTCTTATAAGCGATCCTGGGGTCGGTTACCGCTTTTCAAGCGATGATTAAGTAGCCCGATCTGGCCGGTTGACAAATGCGAACGCTCTATGTTCTAGAGCGTTCTTTATTTTTTCCTTATACCTTACCTCGAAATCTTTATCGGTTCTTAACTCCCGGGTGATAAAGTAAAAAAGTATGCCTGAGGATATTTTGTGAATCAAGTCACCATTGTCACTGCGGTAGGCATCCTTTTGCTCAGCCTTGGCGTATTCCAAATCATCGCGGCCCTTCTGGCCGTCTTTTTTTGGAGTGTGGCCGGGGATTGGCGGGAGTTTATTCCCCAAATTGTCGTCGTCGCTTTTTGGCTGAATTTTCCGGCTACTTACTGGATCTGGCGACGCTGGTTCCAGCGCGGCGAAGCAAATAATTGACAGGTTATTGGATGAAGATTAGAAGAGTATGTCTTTAGAAGATATTAAGCGATTCTTAATTGGAAAACCATTTCCAACCAGCATGGAGATCCACGAGCGCCTGGATAAGGTGCGTGCATTAGCGGTGTTCGCCTCCGATCCGATCAGCAGCAACGCCTATGCGACGGAAGCGATCATGAGCGTCCTGATCGTGCTCGGAAGCGGCGCTTTGAGTCTGACTCTACCGATTGGCCTGGCGGTAGCCGGGCTGGTCTTAATGGTCATATTCAGTTACATCCAGACCATTCTGCACTATCCCGACGGCGGTGGGGCTTATACCGTCGCCAAGGACAACCTGGGTACTCTCCCCTCCTTGCTGGCAGCTGGAGCGCTGCTCACGGATTATATCCTGACCGTCTCCGTCTCGGTGTCCGCCGGCGTCAGGGCGGTGACTTCCGCCTTTCCGGAAACATTCGATTACCGGGTGATTATGGCCGTTGCCGCAATTTTTCTGATCACCTGGGTCAATCTGCGCGGCGTTCGCGAGAGCGGCACGGTTTTCGCCATCCCCACTTACGCTTTCGTCGGCGGCGTATTGGCCGTCATCCTGATCGGGTTAGTGCGCTACCTCGGCTGGTTCGGGCTGGAGGCGCTCACCCCGGTGGCGGAGCAGCTGGAGCCTGAACGATCCCTGGCGGGGTTTGCCTTCATTTGGCTCTTATTACGCGCTTTCGCCGGGGGTTGCACGGCCCTGACTGGCATCGAGGCCATCAGCAACGGCGTCCAGGCCTTCGAACCGCCGGAATCGAAGAACGCCGCCAAGACCATGGTTGTCATGGGAATCATGGCCATGTCGTTGTTCGTAGGCATCACCTTCTTGTCCACCCGCCTGGGCCTGATACCTTTCGAGGAAGAAAGCATTCTGTCACAACTTTCCCGCGGGATAACCAACGGGGGCTTTTTATATTACTGGGTCCAGTTCTTCACCGCCATGATCCTGTTTCTGGCCGCCAACACCGGCTACCAGGATTTCCCCCGCTTGAGTTCCTTCCTGGCCAGGGACAGCTACCTGCCGCGCTGGCTGCAAAATCGCGGCGACCGGCTGGTTTTCAGCTCGGGCATCATCGTGCTGGCAGCCGTCTCTTCGACGATCGTCATCGTCTTCCGCGCCAATGAGATCGCCATGTTGCCCCTGTATGCCCTCGGGGTGATGCTCAGCTTTAGCATCTCGCAAGCCGGCATGTTCCATTTGATGGGTCGCATCGCTCACCTGAAGCCTGGAGAGAGAATCCGAACCATGGTCACGGAAATCCACTATGAACGCGGGGCAAAGTGGAAGCGTGCTCTCAATGCGGTGGGCGCCACGGCCACTTTCATCGTGTTTCTCATTCTGGCTACCACGAAATTCGTGGAGGGCGCCTGGATCGTGCTCCTGCTGGTGCCGCTCTTGGTAGCCGGTTTCTACGCCATTCACCGTCATTATGAATTGGTATCCTCGGCCTTGAGCACTCGGGACCTGAGTGCGGAAGATATCTCCGATCTGGCGGAGGTGGTGGTCGTGCCCATTGCGGATGTTCATCGCGGTACCCTGCGTGCCCTGGCATATGCAAAGCGCTTATCGAGCGATGTCCGGGCTTTGTGCGTTACCACCTCTCCTGAGATGAAAGAACGTTTGCTTAGAAGGTGGAACCGTTTTCCCAAAGTGACGGGGGATATTAAACTGATCACCCTCGATTACGATTACCGCGATATCCTCACGCCGTTGGTTAAGTATATCGAGAACGTGAACGTGGAGGAATTTCCCGACCAGCTCACCACAGTGGTAGTCCCTGAGTTCATTCCCGAGCGTGCCATCGCCCACCTTATGCATAATCAAACCGCCAACCGGCTCCGGGCGCGCTTGATCGATCATCATGATATCGTCATCATCCAGGTGCCGTTCCACATCGATTCCAAAGATTGATACCCGTGAAGTCTAATTCCGTTCCTGCTCTCTCCTGCGGATGTAATCCGTGCCTAAGACCAGCCCTAGAGAGAAGATCCCCAGGATAAGTGCAGCGCTGTAAGCGCCAACGTAGTTGCGTTCATCTAATGCGCGGTAGATATACAGCGTCGCCGTTTCAGTACGGCCTTGCACGCCGCCGCCAATCACGAGCACTGCCCCGAATTCCCCCAAAGCTCGTGCAAATGTCAACGTAACTCCATAAATGAACCCCCACCGCAGCGCGGGGAAGGTAATCCGGCGGAAGATTTGCCAGCCATTCGCCCCGATTGTGGCAGCTGCCTGCTCCTGGCTGATGCCGAAGTTCTCCAGCACCGGTATCAACTCACGGATCATAAAGGGTAAGGTAACGAACAGGGTAGCCAGGACCATGCCAGGTATGGCGAAGGCTACTCGAACGCCCAAAGGCGCCAAAAACGGCCCGAAAATTCCGTTCCGGCCGAACAGCAGGAGCAGCATGTAACCAACCACCACAGGAGAAACCGCGAAGGGCATATCCATCAGCCCGTTGATCAGATTTCGTCCCGGGAAGCGGTCACGCACAAAAACCCAGGCCACCACAGTCCCCAGAATTGCATGGACTGCAACCACGAACAGGCCGATCAAAATCGTGAGCCAGAAGGCTGAAAGAACACCGGGCTGGCTCAAAGCCGCCTGGATGGCCCCCGGGCCTTCTCGAAACGCGCCGATAAGCAACGCAATGACCGGACCCAGGATCAAGGCTGTAATATAAGCAACCACAATCAAAATGATAATCCGGCGGCCCCATGGATGCGTTGTTAGCTCCGGCCGTTCTTTCTTAGCAGGTTTTCCTTGCGATGCGGTCATAGTGATCCTTTACGGTCGCGCTGCTGCAGCCAATCGACCAACATCATCAGGCTGAAAGCAATGGCAATCATTACGACAGACACTGCACTCGCGCCCAGGCGGTTTTCTGACTCGACCTCGCCTAAGACGTAGACGGCAGCCGTCTGAGAATACAAAGGAATATTTCCCGCAACAATGACCACCGCGCCGAACTCGCCAATCGCACGAGCAAAGCTTAACAACGCGCCACTGGTCATGGGCAATATCAGAGGTGGCAGCGTGATGCGCCTGAAGATGGTCCAGGAACCGGCCCCGAGAGTGGTGGCTGCAGCTTCCTGTGCGCGGTCCAGGTCCAGCAGCACCGGTTGAACGGTTCGCACAACGAAGGGAAAAGTGATGAAAAGGAGCGCCATGATAATCCCTGGA
>DATCIL010000073.1:0-1054 GCA_036507795.1 Anaerolineales bacterium
CCTCTACGAGAAAGAACTGCGTCCCGGAAAAGATATCACCACCCGATCGGTATAGAGATTCACCACCAGAATGAGACCAAAAACGATTTCATCTTCAGATGAAGATGCAGATAGAAATAAATATTTAGAAATGCAGGCCGGCGAAGCGGCCAGCCCAGGCCAGCCAAGCAAGGCGCCTTTAATTAATCGCATGCTGCTGCTCTTCATGGTCGCCATGGTGCTGGCCAACACCGCCGGACATATGTACGGTCCCCTGCTGCCCCTTTACCTGAAAAACCTTGACGCCAGCGTAGTCCAGGTCGGACTGTTCTTCACCTTATCGCAGGTCGTGCCTCTGGCACTGCAAATCCTGGGCGGCTGGATCTCGGATTCGCTGGGACGGCTGCGCAGCATCGCTATGGGCAGCTTGGCCGGCGTGCTCTCCTATGTTGGCCTCATCCTGGCGCCTGTCTGGCAGTGGGTGCTCCTGGCTGAAGGGTTGGCTGCGGTTACCCGTTCATTGGTGGCGCCCAGCTTTGGCGCTTTTATTGCCGAACAATCCACCGAGGAGAACCGCGCCCGGGTTTTCGGCATCACGGAGACCATCTTCATGGTAGTTGCCGTGATCGGTCCACCGCTGGGCGGCTGGCTCGTGGATTCGTATGGTTTCAAGTTTATGATCGCGTGCGCCGGTCTTCTATATGCAATGGCGACCATCCTCCGGATTTTCATGGCGCGCGCCGCGGCTCGCGGCCTGGAATCGCGTCCGCAGAAGCTCACTCTGACCAGCTTGCGGGCAAACCTGGGCACGATGCTCGCTCTGGTCCTGGCCGGCGGCCTGGTCACCTGGATATTGGTCACCGATGGCGTGCGGGACATCGCCTTCGCTATGTCCTTCAACCTGATGCCCCTGTATCTGGAAGGCATCGGTGGCATGTCCGTCCAGCAAATCGGCTGGCTGGAATCTGCCTTCGGGCTCTTTATGATGCTGGTCAGTGTCCCGGCCGGCTGGCTGGCCGACAAAAAGGGCGAGCGCCTGGCCATCGTCTTGGGTTTTGTGCTGCAGTTCTTCGCC
>DATCIL010000074.1:0-3737 GCA_036507795.1 Anaerolineales bacterium
AATGGGAGAGCTATCGGATGCTGCTTTGCCGGGGAAGACAGGATCAGGTCTTAGGCAGAGAAAAAGGACGAAAAGGTGATCTCCCAGTCCGGTCCTTATTGCCTGCTTGTTCTATATAGTTGATTTTCTGCGCGTGTTCACACTAAATTCATTAACGGCAGAAAACAACAATTGTTACAGGTTTCCCCCCAAAGCTTCAAATGCTCCCTCACGGAGCATGTGTCCACTCTGTCCAGCCCATGTTCTTCCCTGTTTGGCCAGGAAGCCGGGTAGGAAAGTCCGTCCCGTAGACCTTATTGATCAACCAGATCTGCCAGTCATCGTCACCGTCAGCCGGCCAGCCGATATCGTACAGGAATTGCACTGCCCTCAAAAGGGCATTGTCTTCCCATTGCCAGGCAGGAAAACCTGCCCGGTGCAAAATGTGGGCCTGAACCACTGCGCCTTGCAGGCCTCCCCAGGGGTAATTGGTTTCCAGGGGCGGCCACTGGAAGGCGCCTCCCCGGCGCATCTCATCAGGCAAAGCCCCGCCGATGTCATGACCATCCCTGGAGCAACCGGCAGGATTGACCGGAACCGGGTTCATCGGATCACATTGCCAGGAAAGATCGGAAAGGTCATCGTCAAAATTGAAACCGGCATAGGCCCCCCGGTCTCCCAGGAAGCCTTTGAAAACCTGAGCAGTGCGTTCTAATTCGGCCCGATCACCCAGGTAAACGGCAATCGCCGCACGCGATGCACCCGCATTTGTTCCCCAATTATTGGCGCGCCGTTCGTGGATATTTCGAAGCGTGTCACCGTCCACATTCTTATCCAGTAACTCCACCAGCTTATCTCGAAACGGAGCATCGAGAGCCGGGTCGAAAACGGGCAGCTCGATTAAATCGGCTGCAATAACATAAGCGGTTAAGTTTCTCGCCAGAGCCAGCGCATCCTGGTTCGACATGCTACCAAATGTAATGGCATGCAACGCAGATCCGACTTCATTGCGATACTTGGATTCACCGGTGCGAGCGTAAACCAATGCCTTGGCAAGTACAATGGTATTAACTGATTCGGATCGGTCGCTCAAATCCGGATTGCCAGGATTTGCTTCGGCTGCCGCTTTCAACTTTTGCCAGCCCGGACCAGATGTCGGCAGATTGGCAAGCTCTTCGCTTGTAATCCAGATGCCTTTCTGCGCCCGTTCTTTTTCTATAATGGGCAGAAAAATACTCGAAGCATCTGAGGCGAACCTGGCGGCTCCCTGTGGACTGGCTTCTGCTCTGCTCCAATTCAAAACGATGCCGGCGCATACCAACATGAGTAGACCTCTAAAGAGTACGTGTGACGATGTGCGCATTTTGAGACTCCTTTCGATGCTGCCATTTTGTCTCTAAGGATTGCGCTAATCGTCACACAGGTAAATGCCGGGGTCAATGGGGCATTGGTACTACGTCAATAAGGTGGGCCTCCAGGTTTAAGGGCTATGGGAAAGTAGATTTTGCTGGCGATCTCCACCGGCCCGCTCAGGGTTGGCGTGGGGGAAAAAGTAGGAGTAGGCGTATCCGTTGCAGGTCCGGGCGAGACCGATGTCGGCGAAGGGGTGAACGTCGGCGTACTGGTTGGGGTGGCGGTTGGTGTTGGCGTCTGCGATGGCACAGGTGTAACTGTTGGCGTATCCGTGGGCGGCTGGCCCAGACTCAGATAATTATGGAAATAATATTTTGAGCTGCTGTCACTGGCCAATACAACGATCCCGGTGGCGCCATTCACGTCCTGCTTGGTTGAAGTCGGATCATTAATATGGGTATCATCCAGGCTCTTGATAAACGGCGTCCCAATCCCGGCCTCAAACTGGATATTATCCATATCGGCGCTTTTGTAGTAGATGGCCATATCTGGATCTCTATTCCGGGTAAAGACATATAAACGGCGGTTTTGTGTATCGAGCAAGAGAATCGGGCGCGTGGGAGCAAAGTCATTATCATATACGATATCTGCTTCCCAATCACTGGGCGAAGCGCACTCGTTTTGTGTACAGGACAGCAGCACGATCAACGCCGCTGAGGCTGATGTTTTGATCACTGCGTAGACGTGCCCTGCGCCGTCGGTCTGCAGAGACTTTAGATTGATATGATCGTCCGCCGAATTGGTATACGCGCTGTAACCCTGCCAGACGCCCGTACCGGCGCCATCCTGATGGATTGCAAAATGCATTTCCAGCGTTTCTTGGTTGCTCCACATCACGCCGATCTTTCCGTTATAGGAAATAATCGCGGAGATATCATCTTCCGTAATATTGTCGGCTCCGCTAACCGGCAGCGGAAAGGCTGTTCCCCAGACGCTGTCATTCCCGCCAAGGCTGCTGTTTACCCAGACCTTAAAATTGCCATCTGTATCTTCCTGGACATAGGTGACCCATAGAGTTCCCGTGCTATCTTTCGCCATCACCAGGGTCTCGGTTTTGGCCCCATTCACCTCTACCGGAAAACCGGTGTCCAGCGAGTAGACTCCCGAGTTGTAGCTGTAGCGGAATAACTCTCCCCGCTCACCGGCCGGAGCCGAAACCCCATCGCCCGACCAAATATGGGATACGACGTACAGTTTCTGGCTGGCGCCATCCCATAAAACGTCCGCCTTGCTATCCTTGCGGTCATCCAGCGGCGTGCCCATATCGATCCAGCTTTGCGTTGGCAGGTCGAGGCGGAAGATATGATAGGCATTTCCCGAAGTGCTCCACAGGCTGCCCCACCAGGAACCAGCATTCCACCACAGCTTGCTCTCCGGCTTCTCCGCGGTTACCTCAGAATTGGCTCCAGTCCCGGAGGGATAAGAAAAGTCCCGGAATCCATATGCAATTGGTTCCGACGCAAATACAGGCGATTTGCTGTATAAGACCAGCGAACTTAAAAATAGCAGTATGGCCGAGGCAATTAGCCAGATAGGGACCTGATTCCGAACCAGCGTAGTCGATCTGTTTTTAATGGTCATGGTGATCGCCAGTTTTCCCAATTCCTTTATACCCGGATTCACGGTCTGATCTCCAGGCCGATAACCGCCCAGTCAACACTGCCGCTGAGCGATCCATCCAGGACTACCGGCGATGCGGTGAGAAAAGTCTGATCCTGGACAGCCACACTGGCGGTGCCGCCACTACCGCCCTGGGCGACTTCGAGATGCTCCACATAACCGCTTCCAGGCGTATGGGTCTTGCTGCGCATGGCAGCCGCCCCAAACACGACGGACCCGTTTACTGTTGTGTCCAGATTAAAGCTGTAAGAACTGCCGTCCACTCCTCCCGAACACGCGCCATCGACCCCATTGGTGTTTCCGTACACCAGGTTTCCGATCGGGCTGCTCGAATTTACTCCTGAATACCGCGAGACCGCAATCACCGCGTTGACCGGAGCCGCCTCCATTGTGGCGCTCACCACCCCGTCCCCGGACGGCGCGCCCTGCGCCATCCATACTTCAACGCCGGTTTGGTTGCGCCCGGCGCACTGCGCCCGCACCCGCGTCCAGGTCAAGCCCAACCCCTCCAGGCTCTGCACGGCAACGCTGGGCTTGAACGAGATCGCCGCCAGGTAGAGATCCCCGCTCACCCCCGCCAGGCTGGCTGACGTCGCCACCGTCAGGCTGCCAGACGACCCGCCGCTTTGCGCTTCCGCGAAGGTCACCGCCCCGCCCCCGCTGCTCTCCTGCTCGAACGTCGCTGTCACACTCTTGTTGGCATCCATGGTCAGGCTGGCCGGGTT
>DATCIL010000075.1:0-5565 GCA_036507795.1 Anaerolineales bacterium
GGTCTTAGTTGTGAACGGGGTTCCGAGGTAGCGCTGGGCATCGCTCTGAACCGTTTGGAATTCCGCTGGCGGCAGGAGGCCCTCGCCGACCTTAACCTGCCCAACCTCATCCAGGATTTTGGTCCCTGGGTAATGCTGCTGATTGCTCTCCTCTTCACGCCATTATTGTTAATCTTTCGAAGTCTCAACAAAAGCTGAAAATCTGCGCGCCTATTGGGGTCTCACAAAAAGATAGCATCGTTTGACTATCCGACGATGAGACGAACGAGTATTCGACTAAACAGGAGGGAAATATGCCGGAAAATGAAGATGCTCGCCTGAAAGCCATCATCGAAGGCTACGTCCAGGGCGTTGGATTTCGCGCCTTCGTCCTGCGCAAGGCCAGAGATCTAGGCATTAGCGGTTGGGTGCGGAACCGGCGTGATGGCAGCGTGGAAGTGGTGGCGGAAGGAGATCGTCCTGCTCTTGACAATCTCCTGGTCGCGCTGCGCCGCGGCCCTGTATCCGGCAGGGTCACCGATGTAAAGAGCCAGTGGCAAGCTGCAACCGGAGAATTCCAGGATTTCGACGTGAAGTATACGCTCTAAAATCCCAGGCCGCGTTCTTTCATGGAAACGTGGCGACCCCTGCCAATGACCAGGTGATCTAGCACGTCTATATCCAGCAATTTGCCTGCCTGGATAATCGCTCGGGTGATAGCCACGTCATCCGGACTTGGAGTTGGGTCCCCGCTGGGGTGATTATGCACCACGATAATCGCCGCTGCGTTGCGGCGGATTGCCGTTCTAAACAATTCTCCCACGCGGACTTGTGAAGAGTTCAAAGAGCCGCGATAAACGGAGACGACATCGATTACGCTGTTGCGGGTGTTTAAGAGAATGACCCATAATTCTTCTTGTTCGAGAGCGCTCATCTCGAAACGCACCAGCGCTGCCGCGTCGTCCGGACTGTGGACCATGGCAGTTTCCTCGGGTTTTTCCCGAGACAAGCGATGACCCAGCTCTAGCGCGGCCTTGATCTGGGCCGCCTTTGCCGGGCCCAGGCCACGTTGGGCGCACACCTCTTCGAAAGGCGCCCGGTGAACGCCATAAATTCCGCCAAAATCGTTGAGCAAGCGTTGGCCCACTTGCACTGCATTCTCTCCACTCACCCCCACGCGCAGCAGGATGGCGAGCAACTCGGCGTTCGTCAGCGCCTGTGACCCGTGCTTCGCCAGCCGCTCGCGCGGCCTTTCTGATTCGGCCAGATCCGTAATCCGGTAAGTGCTCGATTGTTCTTTCATTACCCCTCCGCGAAACCCTATCCAGGCATTCTGCTGGTTTGGCTCCCCACCTCAAAAATCCTCAAAACTATACAATGAAAAACCGAATTCGGCAAGCAGAAAATGCGGGCCTATCCATGCTATAATCGGCGAAATGGAGTGAAGCATGCCCTTTGATCCCTCTTCAATAAGCAATCTCTTGTTGATTTTGACCGCCTGGGGCGGCGCTTTCATCGCCGCGCTCTGGCTGGCCCTGGTATTCTGGACTTATCGCGATATTCGCGCCAGGGCTCGCGATCCCCTGGCCCGTATCCTGGCAGTTCTGGTGGTCGCCCTGCTCTTTCTGCCCGGAATGGTCGTCTATTTGATCCTGCGTCCGCCGCGCACACTTGAAGAGGAATACCAGAGCACGTTGGAGGAGGAGGCGCTATTACAGGCCATCGAAGATAGCCCACTTTGTCCGGGCTGCGGGCGCCGGGTTAAAGAGAACTGGATGGTCTGTCCTAACTGCCATACCAAGCTTAAAAAAACCTGCCACAAATGCGGCAAGTTGATGGATCTACCCTGGAATCTATGCCCCTACTGTGGAACGCCCGCCCCAGGCATGCGGCGGGAACACCTCACCCTGGACGAAGCCCTGGGTCCCGTTCCGGTGGAAGAGCAGGCTGAAGGCGAAGTATTGGAAAGCCCCTCGACCTGAGAACATGGGGTGCGAGCCTGGAAAGCACGCACCCCACGTTTTATTTAGATCTCACCGCCAGAGCCGACCAACCCGCATAACTGGCGGTTTCCCCCAAATTCTCTTCTATGCGCAGCAGCTGGTTGTATTTAGCCACCCGGTCGGAACGCGCTGGCGCACCCGTCTTGATCTGGCCCATGTTCAAGGCAACCGCAAGGTCGGCGATGGTGGTGTCTTCGGTTTCACCCGAGCGGTGCGACGTTACCGCTCGCCAGCCAGCCCGGTGGCAGGTCTCCACCGCCTCGATAGTCTCGGTTAACGTGCCGATCTGGTTTAGTTTGACCAGCAGTGCGTTGGCGGCTTTTTCCTCAATCGCCCGCCGCACCCTTTCAGCGTTGGTCACCAACAGATCATCGCCGACGATTTGAAGCCGGTCGCCCAGCTCTTTAACCATCAGCCGCCAGCCTTCCCAGTCATCTTGAGCCAGACCATCCTCGATCGAGATGATCGGGTACTGCTCCACCCAGGACTTCCAGAAGCCGATCATTTCCTCGCTGGTCAGCTTCTTCCCTTCCGTCCTCAGGTGATAAAGCCCGGATTCTGGCTCATAGAACTCGGAGGCAGCCGGGTCCAGCGCTATCGATACTTCTTCTCCGGCCTGGTAGCCGGCCTTCTGGATTGCCTCTAAGATCACCTCCACTGCCTCGGCGTTGGTCTTCAGCGCCGGAGCGTAACCGCCCTCATCGCCCACCAGAGCAGTATAGCCGCGATCCTTCAGCACTTTTTTGAGCGCCTGGTAAATCTCGGATCCCCAACGCAGCCCCTCGGAGAAACTATCTGCCCCAAGTGGCATAATCATGAACTCTTGCGCGTCGGTGGATTGCCAGCCGGTGTGTGCGCCGCCATTGAGGATGTTCAGCATAGGCACTGGCAAGACGTGGGCATAAACACCGCCAATATGCCGGTAAAGGGGCAGATCCAAAGATATGGCCGCCGCTTTAGCGACCGCCAGGCTGGTGCCCAAAATCGCATTGGCGCCTAACCTCGACTTGTTGTCTGTCCCATCCAGCTCGATCAAAGTCATGTCGATGGCTTTCTGTTCGGTAGCATCCCATCCCACCAGGGTTTCGGCGATCTCTTCGTCTACGTTATCGACCGCCTCTAACACGCCTTTGCCCCCGTAGCGATCTTCATCCCCATCCCGTAATTCCAGGGCCTCGTGCACCCCGGTGGATGCGCCAGAAGGCACCGCGGCGCGCCCGCGGCTTCCATCCAACAGCAGCACTTCTACTTCTATCGTCGGATTTCCCCGCGAATCGAGGATTTCTCGGGCAAAAATATCTTCAATAATTGTCTCCATTTTTCACCTCATGCTGAACTAAGAATCTATTCGAAATGCAAGACGTCTTGGGGTGTGCGGATCAAACGCCTTCGCTTACTTGAGCCTTGAGCATCTCGGCCTCCAACCTGTCAGCCGAGCTGGCCCGCTCCCGAACCGCTTTCAAAAAAGCCGCGAACAATGGGTGGGGCCGGTTCGGCCGCGAAAGGAATTCTGGATGAAACTGTGTTCCCAACATGAAAGGATGGTCCGCCATCTCGGCAATTTCCACCAGGCGCCCGTCGGGAGAGAGGCCGGAAAGGCGCATTCCGTTCTCTTGCAGGATTTTGCGATAGGCGTTATTGAACTCAAAACGGTGGCGGTGACGCTCCCTGACAACTTCTTCCTGGTAGGCTTCCATAGCTGTCGTGCCAGGCTGCAAATTGCACGGGTAGAGGCCCAGTCGCATGGTACCACCCATATCGGCGATGTCCCGCTGGTCGGGCATCAGGTCAATCACCGGATGCGGCGTGGAGCGGTCGAATTCGGTGGAATTGACCTCTTCATCCCCTAATACGTGCCGCGAGAACTCAATCACCATGAGCTGCATGCCCAGGCACAGGCCGAGGTAGGGCACCTTTTCTTCGCGGGCATAACGCGCCGTCCGGATTTTGCCCTCGATGCCCCGGCTGCCGAATCCGCCCGGGACAATAATGCCGTCGGCGTTGCGCACCGCCTCCCAGCCGCGCCCCTTTTCCAGCTCGGCCGAATGCACCCAGTCAATGTCGACTTCGATGCCCAAATCCAGTGCAGCGTGGTTAACCGCTTCCCGCACGCTCATGTAAGCATCGTGTAGTTCGACATATTTTCCGACCAGGGCCACCCTCACGCGTTTCTTTGGACGGCGCACCTCGCTCACCAATCGTTCCCAGGGTCTCCAGTCTGGTTTGCGGCGAGCTTCCAGACCCAGGCGCTCCAACAAATAATCCCCCACTTGAGTGTGTTCTAACATGAGCGGCACTTCATACAAAATATCGGTCGTCACCATAGGGACTACTGCCCGCCGTTCAACGTCGCAAAACAGGGCAATCTTATCCCTTACCTCGTCCTCCATGGGATGATCTGAACGGGCGACGATCATGTCGGGCGAAATACCGATCGAGCGCAGCTCCCTTACCGAGTGCTGCGTCGGTTTGGTTTTGAGCTCGCTGGTAGCGCCGATGTGCGGTAACCAGGTCACGTGAATATACAGGCTGCTCTCCCTGCCTACATCGCTGCGCATCTGGCGCAGGGCTTCCAGAAAGGGCAGCGATTCGATGTCGCCAACTGTGCCACCAATTTCTACCAGAACGATTTCTGCCCCGGTCGTCTTGGCTACCAAACCGATGCGGCGCTTGATCTCATTGGTGATATGGGGGATGACTTGAATGGTTCCGCCCAGGTAATCGCCCCGGCGCTCTTTGGCAATCACCTCCGCATACACCTGTCCTGTGGTGACGTTGCATACGCGGTTGAGACTGGTATCGATAAAACGTTCGTAATGTCCCAGATCCAGATCGGTCTCTGCGCCATCGTCAAGCACATATACCTCGCCATGCTGGTACGGGCTCATCGTCCCGGGATCCACGTTGATGTAGGGATCCAGTTTCTGCACGGCCACGGCGAAACCGCGCTCTTTCAACAACCGCCCGATAGCTGCCGCCGTCACGCCTTTGCCCACCGAGCTCACGACACCGCCTGTGATGAAGATATATTTCGTTGCCATTCAACCTCCGTCAGTCAAGCTTTTCACATCGTAATATTAATAAAGAGAAGTGGGGAGGGCCGTTTAGCGGCAACCTCCCCACGGAGTCTCCGATCTCTTCGTGTCTGCGCAAGGTCATCATCGACCAACCACTCCGATTAGAGATTCAGCTGCCCGGCGCATCTCCAAGAATACCAGCCCGAGCTTGGCCCCTTGGCGGGCCAATGCGGTAAGCACAGCCTCCTCACCCACCGCTGTCAGGATAACGTAACCGTTTTCTCCGCGGACGTAGATTTGCTCCGGCGAACCCCGTCCCAACTCACCGGCAATGCGCTCGCCTAAACTGAGCATGGCTGCCGACATAGCTGACACCCGGTCCTCCTCAACATCCACCGGTAATGCGGACGCCATGATCAGCCCGTCAACAGAGACCACTGCAGAAGCTTCAATATCCGGCGATGCGGCTTGCATCTCCCGCAAGCGGTCGACCATCAATTCGTTCCTTGACCTGGTCATGGCGTAATCCCCTTGTATTTTTTATTTCTCCAGAGTTTACCATAGAA
>DATCIL010000076.1:0-7474 GCA_036507795.1 Anaerolineales bacterium
TGGCTTTTACCCCACCAACGCCAAGTTCACATCGTTTACAGCTAGGACTACCGGGGTATCTAATCCCGTTCGCTCCCCTAGCTTTCGCGTCTGAGCGTCAGAAACGGTCCAGGAGGCCGCTTTCGCCACTGGTGTTCCTCCAGATATCTACGCATTTCACCACTACACCGGGAATTCCACCTCCCTCTACCGCCCTCTAGCCCGGCAGTCTTGAACGACCTCTCCCAGTTGAGCCGGGAGCTTTCACGCCCAACTTACCAAACCGCCTACACGCGCTTTACGCCCAGTAAATTCGGATAACGCTTGGATCCTACGTGTTACCGCGGCTGCTGGCACGTAGTTAGCCGATCCTTATTCCTGGAGTACCGTCCTTTCTCTTCCTCCAGAAAAGCGCTTTACAACCCGAAGGCCTTCATCGCGCACGCGGCGTTGCTGCATCAGACTTTCGTCCATTGTGCAATATTCCCTACTGCTGCCACCCGTAGGTGTCTGGCCCGTGTTTCAGTGCCAGTGTGGGGGGCCACCCTCTCAGGCCCCCTACCCGTCGTCGCCTTGGTAGGCCGTTACCCTACCAACTAGCTGATGGGACGCAGGCCCCTCCCGAAGTGGATTGCTCCTTTAATCGCTGAGTCTCTAACCTCTACGATCACATGGGGTATTAGCAGCCCTTTCGGGCCGTTATCCCCCGCTTCGGGGCAGGTCACCAACGCGTTACTCACCCGTTCGCCACTAGGAAACTCTGTACAAGTACAAAGCTTCCTCGTTCGACTTGCATGTATTAGGCACGCCGCCAGCGTTCATCCTGAGCCAGGATCAAACTCTCCGCAAGAAAATCGCATCCGAAGATGCGTTAGTTACGTAAGTTTTTGTACTTTCTTACTGGATTGGCTTCGCTTTTTCTTCCTATCACTCTTCAGTTGTTAAGGTTCTTTTACAAGAGCGGGCTGGATTTTACCAGCCATGCACTGGCTTGTCAAGACTTTTTAGAGACTAAACTGCCGATGCCTTAGCGACATCGGCCGTCAGACCGAACAAGCTTGCTGCTCTGGTCTCTGACGCAGGGGCGTCTCTATTTGCTTGTAAGCGATCTGCCCATTCCGGGCGAGATCTGAGGTGTTTGTTAGCAACCCTTATTATAGTACGTTTATCAGGTTGCTGTCAATAGCTTTTTAGGGAAATCTTCCCCGAATCCGCGAGGAATTTTTCCGTTTCCCCCTGGCGTGATCGCTTAATCTTCCAACAAATCTATTCTAACAAAATTATGTTAAAAATTTATCAGAGGATGATTGGATTCACATTAGAACTTAGCTCATCTCCTGGCGCCCTGCCAGGGCCCTCTGCAAAGTGCTCTGATCAGCATACTCCAGGTCGCCGCCCACGGGCAGGCCGCGCGCCAAACGGGTGACACGCACCCCCAGCGGCAGCAAGCGCTGGCGCAAGTACATGGCAGTAGCATCCCCCTCCATGCTGGGATTGGTGGCCAGGATGACTTCCTGCACCTGGCCCTCTCGCACGCGAGCGAGAAGCTCTTGGATCCTTAAGTCTTCCGGGCCAATCCCTTCAATCGGCGAGAGCGCCCCATGCAAAACATGGTAGCGCCCGCGAAAGGCATCAGTTCGCTCCAGTGCCAGCACATCTAAAGGATCCTCGACGACACAGACCACGCCCGGACCCCGCTCGGCGCTGGCGCAGATCTCACACTCCTGGCGGCCAGTGACCGTAATGTTAAAGCATACCTGGCAGTAGGCAGTCCCGGACTTTAATCTCTGCAGCGCCTCGGCCAGATCCCCGGAGAGATCGTCCGGCGTGCGCAGCAGGAAGAAGGTCAGGCGGGAGGCCGTCTTGGGACCAATACCTGGCAGGCGAGAGAAGGCGTTAATTAGATCCTGGATGGGTTCGGGCAGCAACATTGATGTTACAACTACAAAGGTAAACCGCCGGCCAGCGGTCCCAGCCTCTCGGCCGCCATTTCGCGAGATTGGTCAAGACCGGAATTAACCGCCGTTAAGATCAGGTCTTGCAGCATCTCAACGTCGCCCTCTTCCAACACTGCGGGGTCGATCTCGATGGATTGGACGCGCTGGTCGCCGGTAACCACTGCCTTGACCGCCCCGCCTCCGACGGTAGCCGTTACGGTTTCCTCGGCCAGCTGGGCCTGGGTCTGTTCGATCTGTTCTTGCAGCTTCTGCAGCTGCTGCATCATACCACCCCCAGGGCCTTTGCCCTTGGGAGCCTTAAATCCTTTTGCCATTCTTATTCTCCTTTATTGAATATCAACGATTTCACCGCCCAGGTCCCGCAGCGCCGCGGCCACCATGCCGTCGCTGTCCACTTCTGGAGGGACAGAGATGCGCCGGGCGGTGCTGATCACGCACCGAACGCTGATTTCGCGCTCGAGAACCTTGGAAAGGACATTTTCTACAATCTTCAGGTTTTCCGGCTTGGTCATCTGGTTCTTGAGCACGTCGCTGGCAAAACCTAAGATCAGCAGGTCTCCCTTGAGATGGCGCAGTTTACAGGAATTCAGCAACCCGTATGTATTCGGGTTATCCGCGCGCACCAAACTCAAGATTTGATTCCAGTTTTGAGTGAGATTCTGCTGGGCGCGCTGCTGCTCCGGATCCAGAGGGGCTTCTTCTTCCCGCGCTCCCGCCAGGTTTGCCGGGGGCGGGGTCGCAGATTGTGGTCGCAGCTTCGGCCCGCTTTTGGAAGCCTTTTGGGGCGTGGCAGCGACCGGCTCGGCGACTGGCGCCTCCTGCTGAGGAAGGTCCAGGGACTCAACGAATGCTATTTCCAGGGGCAAAGCCGGCTGCCAGGCGCCGCGGGCATCGTTGGCGGCGTGGTTGAAAGCCCGAATGACAGACAATAAATTCTGGGTGGCGAAAGCCTGGGCGTGGCGCGCCATCTGCACGCGCACTTCGGGAGTTGCATCAACCTGTTCGGCGTTGCCCATGTGAATCAAGAGCAAAATTCGCAAGTAATCCACCACCTGGCGAGCAAACTGGCGCGGGTCGCTGCCAGCATCCAGGGTGCGGTGAAGGTGATCGAGTCCCGTCGCCGATTCCCCGGCGAGCAGCGCCTCGACCAGATCGATCACGGCCTGGCTGGCGGCGGTTCCCAGCACATCTTGAGCAATCTCCAGCGTAATCGCATCGCCGGTGGAGGCCAGCTGGTCGAGCAAGGAGATGGCATCGCGCAGGCTGCCGGTCGCCTGCCGGGCAATCAACGCCAGGGCTGCCGGATCGACCTGCAAGTTCTCTTTCTCTGCCACCTGCTCGAGCAATGCGACGATGTCGGCCACCGGGATGCGGCGGAACTCGTGCCGTTGGCAGCGGGAAAGCACTGTAGCGGGGATCTTGTGCACTTCGGTGGTCGCCAGGACAAAGATGGCGTGGGCGGGAGGCTCTTCCAGGGTCTTCAGCAGGGCGTTGAAAGCCGCGGTGGACAGCATGTGGATCTCATCGATAATATAAATTTTGAAGCGACCCTGGTTAGGCGAAAAATTGATCTTCTCCCGCAAATCACGCACGTCATCCACGCTGGTGTTAGAAGCCGCATCGATCTCGATCAGATCCAGGAAGCGCCCGGCGTTCAGCGCCTGGCAATGATCGCAGCGATCACAGGGACGCCTGGAGAGATCCTCATCCAGGCAATTTACAGCTTTGGCCAGCAGGCGGGCGGTGGTGGTCTTGCCCGTGCCGCGCGGCCCGGCGAACAGGTAGGCATGGGCAACGCGGTCGGAGGCGACGGCGTTGCGCAAAGTGCGAATGACGTGTTCCTGTCCAACGACCTGTTCCCAACGGTGAGGCCGCCATTTTCGATAGAAAGCCTGGGACATGATAACTAGAGTTTATCAGATGGAGTGCGCAGGGTCAACCGGGCGATCTCGAGATCGGCGCTCAGCCGGCGTTTTTGAAAGCGATCCAGAGGTACTTCTAAATTGTAGGCGGCAATCTGCTTGTTGAGGGCTTCAACCCGCTGGCGAAAATCAGTTTCGGCCTGGCGCCACTCCAGTTCAAAATAAGAGGAAGTGTGCTCCTGGGTGGTTGAAGCTGCCTGGCGCCACTCCCAGGTCCGCAGCAAGGCGGCGCGAGCTTCCTCCAACTCGGTTTCGATTTCCCGCAGCCGCTCAATCCACGGCAGCGTAAAGCCGTTCTCGCGCAGCACGTGATGTGCGAGACGCCACTCGGGGTCTTCATGCGGGTTTTGGCTGAGGCGCAAGGGCTTGCCCTTACCGGGTAAATTGTCGAATTTACCCTCTCGCATGGCTTTGCGAATATGTTCCTCGATGTTACTCACTGCAAAAATTCCTCACAAAACCAATTCCACTTCTGCTCTTATTTTATCAATTCTTGGTGGATTCTTTGCGCTCTTTGAGACTGACTTGGAAATAGCCTTGCAAAGGATGCCATTCAAGCCGCAGGCAATGGAGGTAAACCTTCGCAAGACCTTTCATGATAGCTCTGCGGTTGAATATTGCTGGGCATCTATATTAAGGGGCACGATAAGTGGCTTTGACATCGCCGGTGTTGTCCAGCAGGACGACGGTCTCGCCCGGTTCCCAAACGGGAGCATCTAATCCCCAAAACAAATCCACCACGGTGGCCTGTCCGGAGGCGGAATGGACGTAGACTGCGCCATCTTCGAATAAGGTGAGCTTTGGGAAGGTGAATACGGCACCATCCTCTTCAAGCAGCTGCCAACCTGCCAGAGACAGCTCTCCAGAGCCGGTGCGCTTGAGCAAAACACGCTCCGAGTTCAAGTCGCCTGCGCCAATGACGCTGTCGATGCTCACTTGCGCATCCCCACTGACCTGCGGCGCTTCACCCGTGGCCGCCGGTGGCTGTGCGCTCTCTTCGGGCTGCGGCTCAGGTTCCTCTGGCTCAGTTCCCGGCTGGCCCGGGATGATCACGATCTGCCCAACATCGAGGCGGTTGGGGTCGTCCAGGTCATTGGCAGCAATGATCTCCTCGATGGTCACGTCAAATCGATCGGCGATCTTTCCCAATGTATCTCCGGACTGGATTGCATATTCAATCTTTTTAAGAGACGGCTCCGCCGGGGATGCTTCAGTCGGTTCCGCAACTGCCGACACCGGTGTGGCTTCTATTGTATTCGCCGGAACACCTAGAGAGACGTTTTGCCCGGTTTCCGGATCCACAATCTCCTCATTTCCGGAAGACGAGGCAAGGTTGGCGATCTCAGGAGGATGGGTGCGTTCCCAAATGGTGAGCACCATCACGGTGACACAGGCCGAGACCAGGACGTTGATAAACAGATAGTAAAAGAGACGTTTCCAGTTTCTCATCAGGTATCCTCCCGTTGGTATGGAAAAGGTCGGAGCAGCACGGTGGGAGGCCAGGCTCGGGACCTCCGAGAGGCTGACCAAATCATAGCACAATCCGCCCGTTGACGGGGGTGGTTTTTGAAACTAAAATCCTTACACAGGATCCTATCATGCCCTATTTGATCGATGGTCATAATCTCATCCCGAAGATTCCAGGTCTTTCCCTGCAGGAGATCGATGACGAATCTCAGCTGATTGAGATGTTGCAAGAATTCTGCCGGAAGTCACGCAAGCGCGCCGAGGTGTACTTCGATAACGCGCCGCCCGGCCAGCCCCGGGCGCGCAATTACGGGAACTTAATCGCCCATTTTGTGCGACAGGGCAGGACAGCTGACCAGGCAATCCACGCCAGGCTGGCGCGTCTGGGCCGGGGGGCGCGCAACTGGACGGTGGTGAGTTCCGATCATGCCGTGCAGGCCGCTGCGCGGGCAGCGCGGGCGCATGTGGCGCCCGCCGAGGAATTTGCCCGGCATCTGGTTCAAACGCTGGCACAAGCCGAAACAGGCCCGCGGGTTGAAGAAGACGGTGAGCTGAGCCCGGAGGAAGTTGAGGAGTGGATGAAACTGTTCGGAGAAGAGAAAGAGTAATTCGGATATTTTGGATAATTCTAATCTTATTTTAATGAATTCAAATCTGGTTTTGGTGTATATTAACGATGTGACACCTGCCCTCCCTCTTATTGGTATTTACTACAGGTGTCTTGCCACCGGATTTCAGTCCGAGCAGCACGCCCCCCCGTGTTGACGACTTGTTGGTGGCCCTCCTTAGATAGCCGGACGTGTCCCCCCCACGTCCGGCGCTCCTTTAAATCAGGGGGAGTAGGCAATTTGGCAATCAGGGGATAAGGGATAACGGCCCGGCTATTGGCCCGGATGAAGTCCGCCGAATCTTCGAGCACTTCTACCGTGGCAAAAATCGCGCTTGCTTGAAGCGAATTACCCGGTTTCGCCGTTCTTCCACAAGCCGTTGTAGAAGATCAGATGAATCAAGATGGTCAGGGCGATAAATAAGATAAAGACAATGGCGGCGATCATCAGGGCACCTCGCTTTCTACCGATAAATGTAGTCGACGGGACTTGATAATACTGAGCTTGCTTGTCCTATTTTTATAACGTTTCTGGAAGCTATTAAGTTCCCAAAAAGACCAGCCACGGCATGGCTGGTCTTTTTTATAATTTCTGGCCGAAACTTTGCGCCCTTTGTACTCGGGCGGTCTTTGCCCGCCTTGGCGGTGAATGAGCATAAATCTGCGCAGAGTAGCGCATATCATACTTGCTTGTGATATATTTCCCGCAGCTCTGGTGGCATAGGCGCCGGCCTGCCCGTGGACATGTCGATCAGGCAGCCGACCTGCTCGGCTTCGGTGACAATCTCCCCCTCCACCCTTATTTCGGCGTTGAAGACAAACTTGAGGCGGCTGACTTTGCTGATCCACATACGCGCCTGAGGCCGGTCATGGATGGTAATGGCTTTGCGGTACTTGATGTGCGTTTCCACCAAAGTTGGGGCCAGGCCGGCGGACAGGAATTTCTCCAGAGGGTAGTAGGTCTCGAGCACAGTCAGGCGCAGGTCTTCCAACCAGCGGATATAGACGATGTTGCTGACCACGCCGGCAAAATCGATATCGTAGGTACGCACAGTCAGGTCCAGGTGCACTTCCAGGGGCAGGTGGCTTTTTTCATCCACGGAGCAATCCTCGCTGGAGATCGCAAGATTCATCTCATTCTACTGTAATTTTTTACCCGCTTGGTTTATTCTGGTATAATTTTCCTTAACAAGCCTTAATAATCTGCTCTATTTTCATCGGGGATAGCCTTGTTTTGAAGACAGAAACCTTTATGGCAGGTTTTTTATTCGCATGTCAAGAAGAAAGTTATGCTCTCCAGAAGTTAGAGCGAGGAGGTAGTGTTGTATGAGTGGGGGAATCAGGGAAGCAGATGCCATCCGAGTAGTACTGGCCGACGACCACAGCGGCGTCCGGGTCGTCATTCGCGCGATTCTGGAAAACTCGGCGGGAATCAAGGTTGTTGGGGAAGCCTCCAACGGAGTTGAAGCCCTCAAGCAGGTCTCTCTTCGTAAACCGGACGTCCTGGTGCTCGATATGCAAATGCCGGTGCTGGACGGCCT
>DATCIL010000077.1:0-1121 GCA_036507795.1 Anaerolineales bacterium
CGTTTTGAGATACCCTGTTCCGGATACAGGATCCGGTTGGGGTGGGAGAGATGCACGCCGGCGACCCGGCTGGGCTCTCTATTTTGCTGGCTGGAATCCTTCTGCATGTCCGGCCTCTCATAGTCCGCAGCAGCCCCGGGGCCGGGCAGCGCCTCGGGATCCTCGCAGCTGACTTCTTCTGGCGGTTTATCCTGGCGCAGTATCCCGTCGCCAGTCCAGATGAAAACTTCCCCTGATTACTATCGTAATGCCCAAACTTGAAGGAATCAATGGGGGACATTCCTAAGGAGGAGTAAGGGATCTCCCTAAGGAATGCCACATATTGGGTATTCCGTTCCGCCTGGCAAAGATGCTGAAGGTATGTCCCGGGATTAGATATTTTTGGTTTGAAGCTTAGATAAGCAATGCCAGAACGATGCCGGTGAGCATCATGAGCAGGTAGCCAGGCAGGATAGCGCGCCGCAGGCCGGGTGCGCCGCCGAGCAGGACGATGAAGAGGGCGACGCCAAACCGAAAAAACAGGTCAATTCCTTGGGCTGTTTGCATGCTGGCCCGCGCCTTCTGAATCATCGATCGGCAAAACCACGGTTATTTGAGTGCCTTTACCGGGCTCGGATTTGATAGTCAACCTGCCTCCCACAGCCCAGACGCGTTCTTGAATCCCCATAAGTCCATAACTGCCTTCTTGAGCCAGTTCATTTAGCGTTGCAGGCACCACAAAGCCCTCGCCGTCGTCGGCGATGATCAAACCTACTTCATTCGAATCGCGGGTTAACGTGATCTTCGCCCCGGTCGCCCTGGCGTGCTTGCGCACGTTAGTAAGGGCCTCCTGTGCAATTCGAAAGAGGGCGAGTTCTTGTTCGGGGTCGAGGTGAATGGGCTCCGGTGGCGCCTCTAATTTTGCATGAGGGATGGCTCCAACCCCTTCATGAATTTGGCCAACCAACTGGCGCAAAGCCTGGATCAGGCCAAGATCTTCAAGCAATAAGGGGCGGAGATCGCGGTTGATCTGGCGAACACCGCTTAAGGTATCCGTTACCTTCTCCTGGAGCTCATCCAACCGCTTGAGCTGTGCTGGATCGCTCTCCGCCTGGTAAAGCTCCAACCGGCGAGAGATGGCC
>DATCIL010000078.1:0-5982 GCA_036507795.1 Anaerolineales bacterium
AGGCCGTCCACCCTGTGCTCCACCAGAATAGAATCGAGTCGATCCAAATCACCCAAAACTTCAATTCCATGAATCTGCCGACCCATTTTGAAGGCATCATCGTCCAGGAATCCCACCGGCTGGTAGCCGAGCTGCGGATTCATCAGGATCCAGCGCAATGCCAGCTCTCCCGCATCACCGGCCCCGTAAATCAGGACGCGCTCTTGCGACGTCCGAACCTGGGGAGCGTACACCTGGTCTAAAATCTTAAAAGAAGAGCGCGAGGCTGCCAGACCCAGGAAGAGAAAAACCGGGAACAGAATCAAAATCACAGCCGGATAGACTTGCGGGGATGAGATCAAATACACCGGCACGATGATCAACGCCACCCCGCCCAGCGCAGCCTTGATGTACCTCACCAGATCGTCAACCCCCACGTAGCGCCACAATCCGCGATAGACGCCAAAGTAGAAAAAGGACAGGTAAACACCCGTCCAGGCGATGGGAACGGTGCTTACGAACATCTCCAGGTTGTCGGCGCTCATGGCCAGATCGAATCCAACCAAAAAGGCCAGGTAGTAGGCCACGCCAATTAAAAAGAAATCCAGGATGATCTCAAGCAGCCTGCGCCGGTAGGTAATATCCAGGATGAAACGGGTGATGGCCTTGTCCGGAGACGTCCTCGCCGGGTCTGTTACCACCTTCAATCCGCCCAAATAGGCGATCAACAGGGTCAACGCGATCACCAGGAGCGGCGCCAGGACTAAACTGAAAAGATAGTTCAGCGACTCCAAAGCCGCCGCCAGCACGCCTGAAACCAGCGCCACCCCATAAAGCGCCAGCACTGCCTGGCGTTCGCTCAGCCCGAAAGCGATTAACCTGTGGGAAGCGTGGTCGCGCCCCCCCTGGATCGGGGATTGTCCCCGCAGCATGCGCGTGAACGTCACCAGGATGGTGTCCAGAATCGGCAGCAAGAATAGCAGCGTGGGCACACCCATCACCGCGAAAACGTTGGAGGCCTGGGGTTGGCGAGCAATCGCCAGCACGGCCAGGGTGAAGCCTAAGAACAGGCTGCCACTATCCCCCATGAAGATCGACGCCGGCGGGAAATTGAAGATCAGGAAGCCCAGGAGGCTGCCTCCCAGTGCGAGGGAAATTAGCAATAAGCTCTCATTGTCAACTCGCCAGAAGAAAAAGCTCAAAATCGCCGCGGCAATCAGCGCCAGCCCACCTGCCAGACCATCCATGTTGTCCAGTAGATTGATCGCATTGGTGATGCCGACCAGCCATATGAAGGTTAGCAGTGTATTGGGAATTTGCGCCAGGATGTTATCGGGGATTCTGGGAGTGAAGAAATTGGTGGTGTAACCCAAGAACACCACCAGCGCAGCCGCCAGGATCTGGCCAAGCAGTTTAGCGGGCGGAGTCATCTGCTTTATATCGTCGTATAAACCCAGCAGGAAAACCATCCCCGATCCCGCCAGCAGGCCCCAGCGGATTTCAAGGGCTTGCCCGTATACCAGCGATAGGGTCAGGATCGTGAGCAAAAAGGCGGCAAAAATCCCCACCCCTCCGAGCAGCGGTGTAGGTTTGCGGTGCCAGCGATCCTGGCGCGGTTGGGCGACAGCGTTCCAACGGAAGCTGATCCGCCGGACGAGGGGAATGCCAACCAGGCTGGTTAGAAAAGCAAGGCCGAAAGCAAAAACCGGCATCATTTACTGCTGCGGCTGCAGCTGCGCTACCAGGTTTTGCAGCCGCTCTCTCTCGTTATCGGGCGCCGCCGTCAGGGCAGCCGCCAGGTGGCTGTAAGCGCTCTGCTCATCGCCAACCTGGATATACAGCTTGCCGATCGCCTCCTCGATGCGCCAGCGTTCAGGGTCATCGGGCGCCAGCTGGATGGCTGCTTCATAAACGGCGATCGCCTGCCCGGGCTCGTCCAATTTCGCATGAACGCCGGCGAGTGCCAGAGAGTAACTGTAGCGGTTCTGGACATCCTGCGCGCTGGCCAGTTCCAGCGCCTTCTGGTAGTGGCCCTCGGCCAGGCTCAACATCTCTCGCTGCTTATCCGCAGCCTCCAGGCCCTGGCTCATTCGAACATAATAATCTGCCAGCAGAGCATGAGTCCAATCGTAGAACGGATCGATTTCGAGCGCATGCGAGAAACGTTGGTAGGCCTGCTCCGGCTGCTCCAGGACGTTCAAATACAATATTCCCCATTCATCCCAGAGCCGGGCGTTATTCGGGCTGATGGCCGTGGCCCGCGAGAAGTAGCCCGCCGAGATTTCCCCGCGCGCCTGCCGGGTTTCCCCATCATCCACGAAAGTGGCCCACAAGCTGTACAGCCTGGCCAGATTGGCCGTGTGGTCTGGATGCAGTGGATTGAGGTTTTGGGCTTTCTCAAGATCGCTTGTAGCCTGCGCGATCAGCTGCTCCCGCTGCGCGGCGTCTTCCAATGAGCGGCCGTATTCCAGGTAAGATTTCCCCAGGAACAAGTAGTAGTAATCCTCGGAAGGCGCCCGTTCGATGGCCCGGTTGTAGATAGCGATGGCTGCCGGGTAAGATCTCTGGTTGGCGAATGAGTCGGCTACTTTAAATGCGACGTCCGCCTGGATCACTCGTAGGTTAGAACTCGATCCCAGGTACAGGGCGAGGATGAGCAGGGCTGGAGCTGCCATGAACCCAAGGACTGTTGAACGCGTTGATCTTGCCGGCCACTCTTTGGGCAGGAGGAACGCCAGGCCAAAAACGAGCCCTAAATAATACAGGGTATATTTGCTCAGCAAACTTTCAAAGAGGCGCACGTTATCTAACACCCCTTCGATGTCGCTGGCTGAGCTCCTGGCAATGCCTACCAGCCCACCAGCATGCCAGGACCAGTACAGCAGCCCCGCTAAAATCGAGATGCCCAATCCCGCCACGACCAGCTTTCCCCAGGTCAGCACCCCGTCTATCTTGGCGCTCTCCGCCGCCAGGGTCACTCCGGCAAACAGCCAGGTCATCAGCGCCAGCGCCAGGATGCCGTAAGAAATGCTGCTGTTCATCACGGTGGGCACGCGCGTCATGGAGCTCCAAATCACCTCCAATACCGAAGCCGCACCCTGCCGGTTGGTCAAATAATTGTAGCCCAGCGGCACCAGGATCATCGCCGCAAGCAATCCATTTTGAGCAGATTCTCGCGCCCAGCTCAGTCCGCTCCCACCCTTGTTTCCGGATGCATCGCGGCGATACCGGCGTCGTCCGCGCGGCGACTTCGTCTTGTTCTTCCCACTGCTCTGGATTCCTTGATCCGATTCCCCCGCAGGCAGCGCAAAAATCCGTTCAACCTCATCCCGCCTGGATAGAACATATCCCAGAACCAGGATTAGAGCGGAAAACACCCAGAAATAGGTGCGGGTTACCGCAATGGCGATCCCGAAGTTAATCTCAACGAAGTGGGCCACGACGGCTGCCAACAACGCAACGATGATCAAGGCGCGCAGCTTCTCCCCCTCCGTCTTCGGGCTCTGGAAACCGCCGGAGAGAGAAGTCAAGATCAGGTAAACCAGCACGCCGATCATCATACCGAAGGGTAATCCCACCCCGAAGAAGCCTACTCCCATTAGCAGCACAAAGCCAGCCGCACTGATTATTCCCACCCCGAAGTAGAGCCCCAGAAACAGGCTCCGCTGCCGGCGGCTCTTGATCAAACCCAGCCACCTTAGGCCATAATAGAAAACCGATCCAAACAAGGCAAGGTATACGACCAGACCCAGCACGCCCGTCCGCACCAAAACGTCCCAGGTTTCGTTATGGGAGCGGTCGGGCGTGGCATTGCGTTTCTCGACCTGGGTCAGTTCTGGCGGGTAAAAGGCGTTGTAGGCCAGGTACATGCTTTCCGGACCGTAACCAACAAGGGGTCGGATCAGGTTGAAGGCGTCCTGGCTGCCATCGGGATAATCCAGGGGTTCGTGCGGCAGCACCAATTCTGCTGCCCCCTGCCAGATCAGCGTTCGCACTCGTCCCGTGCGGCTTTCCGCATCCAGTAGCTGCCCTAATCGACCGACCCCAGGCAGGGCTCTCACCCGCTCCAGGGGCCCGTCCGGCACGTTGAGCAAGACCAGGGATCCGGCGGCAAGAACGGCGATGCCGACGATTCCGAAAGTCATCCACCGTTTACGCCATATCAGCGAGAGCATGATGGACATGAAGAACATGCTTGCCAGCCATCCCAGCCACGGTCCCCGGCTGCCAGTGAGATAGAGGGCGACCATCTGTAACGCGGCGATGAACACGTACGTTGTGGACCGGGCGAAGTTAGCCGCCAGCGGACCGCGCTCGCCCAGGATTGCGCTGAACGACTCGATGATGCGGTGCAGGGTAAGCGGGAAGACCATGATGAGGTAGGCGGCCACGAAGATCGAATTGCCCATATTGGCGGCGATGCGCCTGCTCACATCGCCTCCCCACGGCACCGGGTCGATCTGGTAGCGCTGCAGAACGCCGTACAGGCTGACCGGCAGGCTGGACAGAATCACCGCCGTAACCAGTCGCTCGAACTGCTCGCGCCGGCGCAAGTTGCCCACCATTGCGGCGAAGATCACGACATAAGCCAGCGTCGTATAGGTCCCCTGTAAGCGCTGGTACGAGCCGAAGAAGCTCACCCGGGCGTTGACCGAAAACAGCGTTGAGATCAGGTAGACCACTACCAGCGCGGTTATGGGAAGGACGAGGGGGATGCCGAGCATGGATTTAAGCCAGGAATCACCCGGCTGCACCCGTTCCCAGCGGATGCCTCCCTCATCGAGAACCTTAACCAGCCAGGCGGCCGCGATCACCAGCGCCAGCGTGCGCAGCAGGGTGATCTTATCCGGCTCAAAGATGCGACTGGAGTATACGTTGAAGAAGACTGGCACCACGAGCACGGCAGCCAGCCAGGCGGCTTCCATCAGTCCTTCAGCGTAACGGCTTAACTTGGTTGGCACAAAATGCCTCTTAGTATGCAATCATAATATAGAGACGGATTATAAGCCATTATCATGCCTGGTCCGCTCACCTGTTTAATCTGGCAGCTGCCAGGTCCAGCCAGCGGCGGCTTAATAAGACCCCTGGACTGGAGGCATGGGCTCGAATTAGCCAGCGCAGCGCTTTAAGCCATTCTCTCTCTTTGAGGCAGCCATAAAAAGCGTACATCTCAATAATGCTTCTTCCCCTGCGCGCCTGCTGGCCGATTGAATCCGGGGAGATTCCCAACTTCTCATCCAGACCGGGCTCTGCCAGGATCTGGTCGATCACTTTCAAGTGCTCGCGCGCCGCTCGCCCGGTCTGCCCGACTGTCTTTGACCCCGGGCTCAATCGAAATTTTGCCACCGGATGAGGAAGGCGCTTGAACTTCCCCCCACCAAGCAGGATCCGCACCCAGTATTCGTAGTCAAATGCATAGGTTAACTGCTCGTCTAGATACCCGACTTGCTCCATGATGCTGCGCCGCCAAAAGGAGCCGGGCTGGTTGACGACGCATTCTCCAATGGCATTGGAGGGATCGAATTCGACGCGATCTTTGGGTAATAAGGGCGTCGGAACCGCTTTGCCATTCGAATCGATCCGTTCTAAACGCCCATAAACCACGTCGAGTTCTGGATCCTTCCGCAAAATTTCGACTGCCCGGCTGACGGTATCCGGCAGCAGGACATCATCTGAGTTCAACCAACCGAGGATTTGACCCTTCGCCCTCTTGAGACCCTTGTTGATGGCATGCGCCTGTCCCCGGTCAGGTTCCGATTCCCAGTAGGCCAGCCGGTGGGCATACTTGCGAAGGATTTCCAGGCTGTTATCGGTGGAAGCGCCGTCGATAATCAAATACTCGAGATTGCCGTAGTCCTGTTCCAGGACGGAACGGATCGCAGCTTCTAGAAAGGCGCCTTGATTTAGCGAGGGTGTGACGATCGTCACGAGCGGAATGTCTGGCTCAGCCATTTTGGTCATATTTCAGTGCAAAACCTGCTCCCGCCGCCCTCTGATCGCCGG
>DATCIL010000079.1:0-2207 GCA_036507795.1 Anaerolineales bacterium
TTTCCTGGACTGTATTCGACCCCGGATGGTCCGCGCCCCAAGCACTGTTCCCACATGCTTGGCGTACATCCGCAACTCCGGGACAGCGGCCTCGGCTTTGCATTGAAAAGGGCGCAATGGCAGATGGTCAGGCACCAGGGGTTGGATCGCATCACCTGGACTTATGATCCTTTGCGGAGCCGCAATGCCCATTTGAACATCGCCAAGCTGGGAGCCGTGTGTGCTACTTATGAGCGGGAAGTATACGGCGAGATGCGCGATGGTCTCAATGCAGGTGTGCCCTCCGACAGGTTTGTGGTCGATTGGTGGGTGAACAGCAAGCGCGTGCAGCGCCGGCTAAGTAACAAAGCCCGCCGGCGCCTTGACCTGGCGCATTTCTTCGCCGCAGGCGCGGAGATCATTAATCCGACCAGGACGGGCGAAGATGGCTGGCCGAGGCCGGTTTCTAGCGCCTCAAACGGAAATCGCGGGGAAGAGGATAAGGGAGAGGGGAACAGGGGAGAGGCCTTGCTGCTGGTTGAGATCCCTGCTGATTTTCAGGGGATAAAGGAAGCGAGGCCCGATCTGGCTCTCGAGTGGCGGCTGCGCACCCGGGAGCTATTTGAAGACCTGTTCTCGCAGGGTTACCTGGTGACCGATTTCGTCTATTTGGAGGGTCCCCACCCGCGCAGTTTCTACGTGCTAAGCCATGGGGAGAGCACGCTGTAGGTCCGATTCCATATTTCATTGTTCATGAAAATCTCTCGGATAACCCTCTACCATCTGCGCATGCCGCTGCAATCGCCATTCGAGACCTCCTTCGGACGGACGGTGAACCGTGAATGTATCCTTATTGAAGTTCATGCCGATGGTCAAAGCGGTTTCGGCGAGTGCGTGGCCGACCAGGACCCGGGCTACTCGTATGAAACCGCCGGTACTACCTGGCATATCCTGCAGGACTTTATCGCTCCACAAGTATTGGGCCATGACATCCGGGATGCCCTGGAGTTTCAACGGCGGGTCGCGCCCATTCGCGGCCACATGATGGCCAAAGCCGGGCTGGAGATGGCCTTTTGGGACTTGCAGGGTCAGCAGCAAGGGCGTTCCTTACGGGAGCTATTGGGGGGTGAGCGGGATCGAGTCGAAGTAGGCGTCTCGTTGGGCATCCAGGCCTCTCCAGAGGCGCTGCTCCAATTGGTGGAAAGCAACCTGGAAAAGGGCTACCGGCGTGTGAAGATCAAGATCAAACCAGGCCGGGACCTGATCGAAACCACTGCTGTGCGGAAGGCCTTTCCGGACCTGCGCCTGCAAGTCGACGCAAACTCGGCTTATTCCCTGGAAACGGCCGCTGCTCTGCAGCCATTGGATGACCTCGATCTGCTGCTCATCGAGCAACCGCTGGCCGAGGATGATCTGTGGGATCACAGCCGCTTACAGACCCGCTTCAAGACGCCCATTTGCCTGGATGAGAGCATCCTTTCCTCACGCCATGCCCGCCAGGCTCTCGAAATGGGCGCCTGCCGCGTGATCAATATCAAGGCCGGCCGCGTCGGAGGCCTGAGCCAGGCGGTTGCCATTCACGATCTATGCCGGGCGCAGGGTGTGCCGGTGTGGTGCGGCGGCATGTTGGAGACGGGCGTAGGACGCGCCAGCAACCTGGCATTAGCCAGTCTGCCGGGCTTTGCTCTCCCCGGCGATATCTCCGCCACGGATCGTTATTATGCGGTAGATATCACCAACGAGCGATTTGTGCTCAACTCCGACAGCACGATCGATGTTCCCGGCGGCTCAGGTCTTGGGGTTACTTTGAATTGGGAAGTGGTGGAGAAGGTGACTGTGAAGAAGTTGGTGAAGAATCTATAACGTGAAACGTGAATGAGGAGAAGGATATGCGGACTTATGATGTTTCCGTCCCGATTTCGACGGAACTGGTCACCTGGCCGGGAGATCCAAAGATAGCGGTTGAGCGGGTTGAAAGGATGGAAGATGGCGCGGAGGCCAACGTTACCCGAATTAACATGAGCGCCCACAGCGGGACTCATGTGGACGCTCCGTGCCATTTTATCGAAGACGGCGCCAGCGTGGACCAGCTGCCGATCGACCTGCTCACCGGACGGGTTTATGTGCTGGATCTATCGAATGAGGATGTGATTAATTCAAATATTCTGGAGAATTCCAGTATTCCTCCCCGCACCCGGCGAGTGCTCTTTAAGACCCGCAATTCGGAA
>DATCIL010000080.1:0-28587 GCA_036507795.1 Anaerolineales bacterium
CATACGCGATCTGCGTCTCCAGGTTCTGCTGCGTGCGCACCAGGTCCGTCGCCCTGCCCGCCACAATCACCCGTTGGTCGCTTAAGCGCCGCAGCTCCGCCATACGGTTGTTGAAATCCATCACCAGCAGGGTCAGGACCGCTAACCCAATCACCGCGAGCGCATACTTCCAGCCGAGCCACTGGCGTCTCATCATAATCACATCTTACCTCAGCCTGCCGTTTGGTGCAAGTAGTGCGCCAACTACCCCGCGATTTTCTTAAAGTTGGAAAACCCCGGCAACTGTCATTAGTATGTTTAAACTGAGGGATGTGGCAGAGACCGATTGTCATTTGGTCCTTGGAGACCGTCTCGCAGTCATGGTCGGCCCATCCCTTTTCCGTTATGATTAAGGTACAAGGGGACACAGCAGATCCCGTCGTCTGGTCCCAAGAGACCGTCTCGCAGCCGTGATCGCTGTGTCCCGCAAGCCATGTAAGCCCGAACAGTTGCTTGGACCCCGAGTCCGTAATTACTAGTGCGGGCTTGCCTTGATTATACAAGGAGATCACGACCATGACGACCCCAAATGAAGTGTTTGTAGGCATTGATGTCAGCAAGGCCACCAACGAAGTAGCGATCTTCGCTCAGGACGGCGTGGAAAGCTTTGCCAATAATCCCACCGGCCATCGCGCCTTGGCTAACTTCCTTGAGCCGCTCGAGCCCACGCTGATTGTGATCGAAGCCACCGGCGGGCTGGAGCGGGACCTGGCTAGCCACCTGCTGGAGACCGGTTTTGCCGTTGCCGTCGTCAATCCTACCCGAGTGCGGGATTTTGCCAAAGCGCTGGGCCGCTATGCCAAGAACGATCCGATCGATGCCCACACGCTGGCCCACTTCGCCCAGGCCATCCGCCCGGAAGTGCGCCAGTTGCAGAGTGCGCAAGAAGCGGAATTGCTGGCTTTGGTGCGCCGCCGCCGGCAGGTAGTGGCCAACATCGGGCAGGAGCGCAACCGTCTGCACACCGTTCCAGCCAAAGCCAAAAAGTACATCCAAGATCATTTGGCCTACTTGCAAGCACAACTGCAAGTCCTCAACGCCGAGATCGATGCGCTCATCCAAGCCATTCCCCAGTGGCGCCAGAAGGCGCAACTCTTGTGCTCCGTACCAGGCATCGGCCCGGTCAATGCCTTCACTTTGCTGGCCGAGCTGCCCGAACTGGGTAGCGTGAGCCGGCAGAAGATCGCCGCTTTGGCCGGGGTAGCGCCCTATGACAAGGACAGTGGTAAGAAAAAGGGCAGACGCAAGACCTTCGGCGGGCGCTACGGGGTGCGCAGTACCTTCTACATGGCGGTTTTGGCGGCCATCCGCCACAACCCGATCATCAAACGCTTCTATGAGCGACTTATCAAGAATGGTAAAGAGCATAAAGTGGCTATGGTTGCCTGTATGCGCAAGCTCCTGTCAATCGCCAATGTCATGCTCATGCGTGGCGAAGCTTGGAGGTCGGCGGCAAACTAACCAAAATCAGTTTTTACCCTTGACAAATAACACAGTTGCTGCGAGCCGAAGGCGAAGCAGCGGTCTCCGCTGCCGCAATCTCGCGGCCCGCTCGCCATGACACCCACGGAGAAATGTACGCTCTAACCCGAATTGACGTAATCATATCTGTAGAGCCGAGGTTACCCAGCCTCGGAGGAGGCCATTATGCTCGTAGGCGATCGCATGTCTCATCCGGTAATTTCCATTAACCCGGACTTGCCCGTCGTCGATGCGCTGAACCTGATGAAGCGCGAACGTATTCGCCGTACACCGGTAGTCAAGAACGGCAAAATGATCGGTATCGTCTCCGACAAAGATTTGCTGAACGCATCTCCTTCTTCAGCCACATCTTTAAGCGTCTGGGAGATGAACTACCTGTTAAGCAGAATCAAAGTCAAGGATCTAATGACCAAAAAGGTGCTGACCGTTTCGGAGGACACCCCCATCGAAGAAGCCGCCCGGATCATGGCCGACAACAAGATCGGCGGTTTACCGGTAATGCGCGCTGACCATATCGTCGGCATAATTACCGAGACCGACCTTTTTAAGATATTGCTCGAACTTATGGGAGCGCGGGAACCCGGTGTGCGCATGAGCGTGCTGATCCTCGATAAACCGGGTCAGCTGGCCAAACTGACCAATACGATTGCGAATCTAAATGGAAATATTATCGCCTTCGGTCAGTTCACCGGAGAAGATCCATCCAACCGGGAGGTAACTTTTAAAGTCTCCGGGTTGGATGAAGGACAATTGAGATCGGAGATCGAGCCGATCGTTGAGAGAGTGCTTGACATCCGCACGGTTTAGATCCTATCCGAAAATTGCTCCCGCCTGAGTCATTCTTATGACCGTCCTCGGCGGCGTCCTGGTCGCCTTGGGCGCATTTTGCGGATAGAAACTTAGCCCTGGTCCGGCTTTTTCTTACTGCTGAGAATCTCTTTGCCCTTTGTATTCACGTGACTCCAGGCGGATTCGACTTCATCGACTTCCGCCTGGGTCTCCGGCAGCTCCCCATAGCGCACCCGAAGATAAGCCTGCGTGATAGTATCCAGCTGCATTTCTGAACCGGGAAATAAGCGCCGCAAAGCTGGCAAGAACTCCAGGGGCGTCTCTGCTTCGGCCCGGTGCACGTCCAATTCTTCAGTTAAACCCATTAACTCGATGTAGATGCGGCGGATGCGCGCCGCAGCCAGCCATCGCCGGCGATAGCGCAGGCGCGCCAGGCCTATAAGGTCTTCGCCGATTTGGGCGAACCGGTTTTTTAGCGCTTCTCCCAGCAAACGCAGCAGTTCCCCCCTGCTCAAGAGGGTCTGCCGATCAGCTTCAAGCCTGTTGCGCTCTCTAATCCACCAGCGGGAGATGCCCGATAAAATCAGAAGAGCGATGAGGATGACCACGCCCCACAAGATGAATGGCCTTAAGTCGGGCAACCAATCCAGGAAATCGAAACGGAAAGGAAATCGGCTCGCCATCTCCAGCAGCGTGGCCCGCAGTCCCTCCAGAACTGTGATGATCCGGTTGGCTACCTCTGAAGAGGATGGTCGATAGCGTTGCAAAATGAGCAGCATCAGATAGATAATGGGCGAAATGATGATCGCCATCAGGAAGGCAAAAACCTGGAACACCGCTGAAAAGACGTTCTCGTAAAAGAGATTTTCACGGCTGGTAAGTCTGGCAACTCCGGCTGCCAGAGCCACAACCGCCAGGGAGGCAAAAATCATCCCCAGGAACCAGGGCCGGTCAAAGGGACTCTCCTCCCCACCGCGTAAGGTCCTCAAAACCGAGATGCGCGCCGAGCCCATGGCAACCAAACTGGCAAAGACAAAAAGATACAGCAGGAAGCCCGGCGTCTCGCCGGTAGCCAGGGTATTTATAAACACAAATCCCATTAACATAAAGATGCCCACCTGGAAGGTGCGTTTTACCAGCGTCGGTCCAATCCTGGCCTGTGCCAGCGAGATCCCTCGCCAGCAGGCGATCAGCACCATGACGGCGATCACAAACTCATCAGGGATTAGCACATTCCAACTGGAGAACGCCTGAAGGGGCCGGTTGAGCATCTCAAAAAACGACATGGTTTCGTTTTCATAGAGCAGGAGTCTCAAACCCACGAAGAAACTCACGATAAATAAGCCAACCAGGACGTACCGCCGGAGATCTACCCGCAAGTAAGCGAAATTCATGAATCTGACAACGGCGTGCGCCAATAGCAGAACGCCTCCCAAGACCAGGAAGGCGCGCAGCGGTGATACGGCGTATGTCGCCAGGGTGAGCGAGCGGTACCACGGCACCAGCCAGCACAGTTCCATGACGATCAGACCGAGGATTGCCAATTCCCGCCAGGGTCGCCAGCTGGGCATAGTTCTCATTCTTTGGACTCCTGAAAGGGACGGTGAAAGGTGCGGATTCCATAAACATCCGGCGGCGGTTGTTTGGCAAAAGACAGCAAAGTAATCTGGCGACCCTTGCGCTTGAGCTGCAGCAAGGTCTCGGCCAGCTCCGGGTTGGTAACGCCGGTAACAATCAGCAGGGTAGCGCCGTAAGCAAGTCTGGGCACTTCCTTGATCAAGAACCTTTCAAATGGCGCGGTTACGATTGAAGTAACGCCGGCTAAGGCTTCCAGGAGGGTTGCCAGCTGCCTGGGAGACCGCCCCGGAGGGATGCGGAAAGGCTGGTCGGCGTGGGCCAGACAACCGTTTGAGACAAGGCCCACACGGTAGCCATCCTGAATGCCCTTGCTGACCAGGGTTGCCGCAACTTCGATCAGATGTTCCAGGAGCTCTGGGTAAGTGCCCTCCCAATGGCGGGGAAAAGTGGAAACGTTTAAGCAGACCACCATGACATTGGCCGAGATGGGTTGGTAGACCTTGGCCTGCAGGTCACCTGTGCGGGCAGTGGCAGGCCAGTGCACGCGGCGGAAGCTGTCCTCGGGGTGGTAATCGCGCACGCCAATGGGCTGGTTAGGATCATCGTACAAACGCCTGCGGGATTTTTTATCGCCAAAAGGGTCTTCGGCAGGCAAATCTAGATCCTCAAAAGGAATGAGACTGGGAAAGACTGTGAAAATCTCAACCGGACCGGCCTCGCTGCTGTTCTCATAGAGTCCGAATAAATCTCCGGATTCAAGGCGGGCCGGACCTACCGAGTAGGAACCCCGGTGGCGAAATAGCAAGGTGTAGGAGCGCCGGGCGCGCTCATACCAGCGCAAACTGAATACATTCGCCAGCAGACCCTGGTTGGGGTTGTGGGTAGGGGCAAGCGCTTCTTCATCCTCGGGTCCAATCGCTTTAGGCCAGGGATCCATGATCCGCAACCAGGAAATCGGCAGAATCTTGCGATTCTCGATTTCTAAAAGTAGAGGAACTTTCTCGCCCGGAAACGAGCGGCGATAGTGCGGCCGGCGCCGGTACCTTACGCCATCCAAGGAATGGCGCTTCCACCAGGTCGCCAGACCAATGACCACCATTAACATGCTGGTAAAGGCAACCAGCGGGGGGATGTTGAAGACTATACCAAAGAGGAAGAAGACTGCCAGGAGCGGCAGCCAACGCTGGGATTCCATCTCAACCTTCTACCGGCACCGGCACGGCATCCACAATATCGGCGACCAACTCCTGCGGCTCACGGCCGCGCAGCTGCGCCTGCGGAGAGATCATAAGACGGTGAGTCAAGACGCAAGGGGCCATGAATTTAACATCATCCGGGAGCACGAAATCCCTCCCAAGGATACCAGCCCAGGCCTGCGAGGACCAGTAAAGCGCAAGAGTCGCCCTGGGGCTGGCACCCAGTTCAATCTCTGCGTGTTTTCGAGTCGCCCGCGACACCCGAACAATATAATCACGCACCGTCTCCTCAACGCGGATCTCGCGCCGAACCTTCTGCAAATCCAAAATTTCCGCCGGAGTGGTAACAGATTGAAGGTCCGGGAGTGGATCCTGGACGCGGAAGCGCTCGAGTATTGCGTTTTCCTCTTCTTCGCTCGGATATCCGATCACGATTCGCAACAGGAAACGATCGACCTGGGCTTCCGGAAGAGGGAACGTGCCTTCCAGCTCTACCGGGTTCTGGGTTGCCATGACCAGGAAAGGACGAGGCAACGGGCGAGTCACACCATCGACTGTGACCTGCCTTTCCTGCATAGCTTCTAGAAGTGCGGATTGGGTACGCGGGGTAGCCCGGTTGATTTCATCCGCCAGGACAACCTGGCTCATTACTGGTCCGGCGCGAAATTCAAACAACTGGTCTTTCTGGTTAAACCAATTCAGGCCAGTTACATCTGAGGGTAATAGGTCCGGTGTAAATTGGATACGCCGGAAGGTGCATCCCAGCGAGGCCGCCAACGCCCGAGCCAGGGTAGTTTTCCCAATGCCGGGTACATCCTCCAGGAGAATATGGCCCTCACACAGGACAGCTACCAGGGCCAGGTTGATAACTTCGTCTTTTCCGACTATAACTTGCTGTATGTTTTGACGCAAACGCTCTGCGACTTCAGCGATCATGCAAACCTCTTTTTTAACACAAGTTTACCAGACATGAAAATGTCTGGTTCCCATAATTAGAAGAACAAGTCTATTCAAAAGATCCAGAGCCCGGCAAACACGTGACCAGGCCCATTAATCTTACTGTTCTCCGCCCAGGAAAGTTCACTGAGGGTGGAGAAAAACCCGGATGGTATAATTTCACCTATGGCAGCCATCGTCGCCTTAGACATTGAAACCACTGGCCTCGATCCTCAAAAAGACGCGATTGTTGAGATCGGGGCGGTACGATTTAATGGGCGCCGTATCGAGGAAGAATGGTCTACGCTCCTCAACCCGGGACGGTCCATTCCCGCGTTCATCACCCAACTGACGGGGATCACCAACGAGATGGTGGCGTACGCCCCACCTTTACCAGCAGTCTTGGCGCATCTAAAGACCATTGTCGGAGATGCCCCAATTGTCGGGCACAATGTTAAGTTCGACCTGTCTTTCTTTCGCGGGAGGGGTATCTTTCAGCTCAACGATGCGATTGATACTTACGAGATGGCTGCGGTGCTGCTTCCCAGGGCAGAGCGCTACAATCTGGGGGCGCTAGCCCAGGCATTAGCCATACCGCTGCCGGCCACGCACCGCGCCCTGGATGATGCCCTGGTGACGCACGGCATTTACATTCGCCTGCACGAGATCGCCCTCGATTTGCCTATCGATCTGCTGGCAGAGATCGTCCGGATGAGTGAGACGCTGGAATGGGGCGGCTACTTAGCCTTCCGCGAAGCGCTGCAAGCACGTTCAAAGGAGGCCGTGCGAGCTCGAAATACGGCTGTCGGATTCGAAGGTCCCCTGTTCTCGCTGCCCGTGGAGCGATCTTTAGCTCCCCTGCAGCCCAACGCGGAAATCTATGCCCTGGATGAAGAAGAAGTCGGCGCAGTTCTAGAGTACGGTGGCGCCTTCTCGCGACATCTCTCACATTTCGAGCACAGACCACAACAGGTCGAGATGTTGCGAGCGGTAACCCGAGCGCTTTCAGAAGGACGCCATCTATTGGTTGAAGCGAGCACAGGAGTGGGCAAATCCATCGCATACCTGGTAGCGGCAGCCTTATGGGCAATACAAAACAACTTGCGCGTGGTAGTTTCGACCAATACCATCAACCTGCAACATCAGCTAATTAATAAAGATATCCCGGACGTGCGAACAGCTCTGGGGATAAACCTGCGATCTGCGGTGCTAAAGGGACGCTCCAACTATCTGTGCCCGCGCCGCTTTGAGCTGTTGCGCCGGCGCGGTCCTGAATCCGCGGATGAGATGCGCGTGTTGGCAAAAATTATGACCTGGTTGAACGACTCGGGCTCGGGAGACCGGGGGGACATCAATCTGAACGGACCGGTAGAACGAGAAATATGGGCGCGCCTATCAGCGGAAGATGAAGGCTGTACTTCCGAGAATTGCCTGCAGCGCACGGGCGGAGTTTGCCCCTTCTACCGTGCCCGCCAGGCGGCCCAGAGCGCCCACATCCTGGTCGTCAATCACGCTTTGCTGTTAGCAGATGTGGCCACGGGCAACCGCGTTCTGCCCGAATACGACTACCTGATTGTGGACGAAGCCCATCACCTGGAAGATGCCACCACGAACGCGCTAAGTTTTCGGGTTACGCAGTACGAAATCGAACGCCTGCTGCGAGAATTGGGCGGACCCAAATCGGGGGTATTGGGCTGGTGCCTGGGCGTCCTGGAAGAGACGCTGGCTCCCGCAGATTTTGCTGCCATTAACCACATTGTGCAGCAATCTACCGACCAGGCATTCCGGTTTGGAAATCAGACCGCCCAGTTCTTCAGCACAATCGATGACTTTCTCCTTCAGCAAAGGGATGGAAAACCGCTGGGGTCGTATTCACACCAAGAACGCATATTACCAGCAACCCGGACCCAACCGGCCTGGGAGGAGGTTGAGATCGTCTGGGAGGACGCCCACCAATCCTTACAGGTCTTGCTAGAATCCATGGCGCGCCTGGCTGAAGTGATCTCTAACTTGCTTGAAGCCCTGCCTGAGGAAGGCCTGGATCTTTATACGCAGCTAACCGACCTGTTCCGGCGACTCAGTGAAGTCAGGGATAATATTAACGGCATGGTTTTTGAACCCGAGCCCGAGCGGATATACTGGGCGGAGATTCAGCCGGATGGGCGCCGGCTTTCCTTGCACGCGGCCCCTCTACACATCGGACCGTTGATGGAAAGGCATCTTTGGCATGAAAAAGCATCGGTGATTCTGACATCCGCAACCCTGACCGCGGCAGATCAATTCGATTATTTGCGTGGCAGGCTATACGCACAGGATGCGTACGAATTGGCTTTGGGATCCCCATTTGATTATGAGAGCGCTGCCCTGCTCTATATAGCGGATGATATGCCGGAGCCGAGTGCGGGCCATGCCTACCAGAGGGCATTAAACAATGGTTTAATTCAACTATGCCGCGCAACCGGGGGCCGGGCCTTGGTCCTCTTCACCTCATACACGCAGTTACGCAACACCTCCCGGGCGATTGCGCCGATCCTGGCCGAGAACGACATCCAGGTGTACGAGCAAGGAGAAGGCGCCTCGCCCCATGTGCTGCTCGAATCCTTCCGCCTGGCGGAGAGGGCTGTTCTGTTGGGAACCCGGGCTTTTTGGGAGGGAGTGGATGTACCGGGGGAAGCGCTCTCTGTACTGGTGATCACCAAACTGCCCTTCGATGTCCCTTCGGACCCGATCATCGCTTCGCGTTCTGAGACTTTCGAGGATCCCTTCTACCAATATGCGCTTCCCGAAGCCATCCTGCGCTTTCGCCAGGGTTTTGGGCGCCTGATTCGAACGCAGTTCGATCGTGGCGTGGTGGTCATCCTCGACCGTAGGGTTTTGACCAAGAGATACGGACGCGCGTTTATTGAGTCCGTACCGGCCTGCACCGCGCGTGTTGGGTCGTTATCCAACCTCCCGACAATGGCGGCCAGGTGGCTCAACCTTTAGGCTAAATCCTTGCTATTCGGTGTAGCGCACCTCGATGCTTCCGATGGCCTGGCCAACGTTCAGTTCAACCCGGTTTGCGGCGGTATCGAAGCCGGCTGTGGCATAAACATCGTCGCGGCGGTCAAAGTCCGAAGGCACATTGATGTTAGCGATTCCTGTATTGGCATTGATGCGCAAAGCCATCCCATCCGGTACGCGGACGACGATCTGGCCGATAGCACCATCAATACTACCCTCGAAAGAACCTGCTTCCGGCAGGATCACCGTTGCCTGTCCAACACCCAAATCGACGTTCAATTCATTAATGTCCAATCCGGTCAGATCAATTAGCGCCTGGCCCGCCCCAAGGTTGGTCTCCAGATCCAGGGGAACAGCCGGCGTCACAGCGAGATCCCAGCTCCAGGCTCCTTGGCTCCCAGGAGGCACATTGAAGAAGAGGCCGCCGGTGCCACGCAAGGTATAAATGGCAGTCTGATCTGAAACAGAAAATTCACTGGTGATCGTCTCACTGCCTATCCGGCGCACGGTACCTTCCAACAGCGCATCCGGGGAGGACATGGCAACCAGACGCAGCGATCCGGCTGCAGGCTCCAGAACCAGCCTGGCGCGTTCGGCGCCGTCCAGCGGCTGGCTAATTTGCTCACTATCCAGTGCCTGGCCAGCATCCGCCCGGACACCAAAGAGCCACAAAGCTCCAATTAACAGAGCAAAGATGAGGATTAAGCCAACCAGGGACAACAGGAATGACCGGCGCCCGATGACAATATCCAGGCCAATAGCGATGAGCAGAATTGGCCACAGGCGGAAGATTAGCTCCCACACGTTCAAGGCGAGATAGCCCAAATTGGCCAACAGAAAGATCGTACCTAAGCCGATCAGGAAAACCGGGCCCACCAGGCTTTGGCGCTGAAGAATACCATCAATGCCTAAAGCGATAAGCAGCACTGGCCATAGGCGCACAACATTTTCCCAAACACTATCGGTTAAGACTCCGACATTGCTAAGAAGAAAGATGATCCCAAGGATTATCAAGATCACCGGGAAGAAGATACTTCTCCGTGTTGGTCGTCTCTCCTCGCTCATATCTCACATCTCCTTGAAAAAGCGTTGATTAGATTAATACCGGCTGCGGAAGGCTCGCAGGACCAGGAACAGACCCGCCAAGATTAGAGCCAGCGGCCAGACAATGTTGATCACCTGCGTCAACGCAGCTGTCATAAGTATGCCGATTAGCAGCAGAACGCCAGCGGGGATAAAAGCCCAGCGCATATACCCGTCAGGGGTTGGCAAGAGCGCCACCAAAAGAAACGTCAAACCCAAACCCAGGAAAAAGATGCCGCCCGTCTCGAAGTCCGACATAGTCCCTTCCAATAAAGCGACGGCAGCCAGCGTAAACATAACGCCAGCTGGAATGAGAGCCCACCAGTTGGCGCGGTTGACGAGATAGACGATGAGGAAGGCCAAACCAATACCGCCCAGGACGATGACGCCACCCAGCCTTTCGGTCGCCTGCGGGGAAACGGCATCCAAAAAGATAAGGGATCCAATTGCCAACAGGATAATTCCTGGGATTAGGGCCCACCAGTGCTGGCGATCGCCAATGAAGACGGTTAAAAAACCAAGCCCAGCAATAGCAAATAAAACAGCCCAAAAAAGACCGCCAACTTCGAGAATATTCAGGTTTTCAAGTAAGAAGATAACTCCACCAGCGATCAATAACAGCCCCCAAAAAACCCGCGATGTGATCCATTTCATCGTTTGCAATCTCCTCGTAGCATCTAATATCATTTTGAGCTATAACTCGCCCGAAACAACCCTCCCATATCTAAAGATCGGTACCAGCGATCTGCATCATCGCCCACTGAGGCGTGCAATCGTCATGGTAACTCGGCAACTTAGGCGGGTAGAAAAAAAGTCATCAGTGATTTCTCATTATCATATACGAAAATCCTCCTGAAAAGTCTCGTATTTAATTCTGCTGCTGGCCGGCTTTCCGCTCATGACCGAGGGCCCGTTCAATCAGTTCCGTTTTGAGCTGCCATAATCGATTTGTCAGAGAAACGTGGTAGATATGCGGATTGATCAAACGCTTAACGCCGACATCCAATCGATCAACGTCGGCCTGCCGCTGCTTTCGAATCGCTTCCAGCGAGGGAAATTCATAAACCATTTTCCCCTCATCCAGGATATTGACCAGAAGCGGTTCAATTTCCGAAATTTGAGATTGGCTGATAGTGCGGAACTTCCTCGCATCTGAGGGGTGATGTATTGAAAGGGTAGCCATCTTCCGGGGATCTTCATCATCCAGGCTGAGCAAATCAGAAGTTGCTTTTCCCCTCGAATCGTAAATCCGCCAGGCGAGTTTGTGACCGGGATTGGGCGTCTTATCAGGTGACTCCGACACCTTGAGGGCCGGAATCCATTTGTCCCGGTCACAGAGTGCCACCAGCTTATACACGCCACCCAGAGCGGGTTCACCCCATGATGTGATCAAACGCGTTCCGACACCATAGGTCAGGCGACCGATGATCCGGTCAGGATCCAGCTCATAGCGCGGCGCCTCCTGCTGAATCTGGGTGAGAATCTGCAAGATGGTGAGCTCATCCAGGTTATTCGAGAGAACGATGACCGTATCCGGAAAACCGGCCTCATCAAGCATTTTGGCCGCCTGCACACTGAGGTATGCCAGGTCACCTGAATCCAGGCGGATACCGACCGGATCATGGCCTTTGCGGCGAAGTTCCTCAAAGACCTTGATCGCATTGGGAATGCCACTCTCCAATGTATCGATGGTATCCACCAGCAGGATGCAATCATCCGGATAAATTTCCGCAAATGCGCGAAAAGCCTCCAGTTCACCCTCCCCCAAAACCATGAAAAGTTGGACCAGGCTGTGGGCATGCGTGCCTTTTGGCGGCAGACCGAGAATGTGCGAGACACCAACATTCGAAGTAAAATCGGCGCCGCCGATCAGCGCGGCGCGGGCGCCGGCGTTGGCGCCTTTGCCGTGCCCTCGCCGCATGCCGAACTCAAGCAATAAGCGGCCGCGCCCGCTTTCACGGATGCGGGCCGCTTTGGTGGCGATCAGAGTCTGGAAATTAAGATGGTTGAGCAAAGACGTTTCCAGAATCTGGGCCATCGCCATGGGACCCTGGATTACGGTCAGAGGTACATCCGGATGGACCACGCGCCCCTCGGGGACAGCCCGCATGATAATGCCAGAGAAACTTCCATTCTTACCCAGCCAGTGCAGAAAATCTTCACCGAAAACCGGGTCGCCGACCCGGTTGGTCTGGCTTCGCAGGTATTCGATATCTTCATCCCGCCAATAAGCGGTCTGCATCCAGTCAACTAGCCATTCAAGCCCGGCATTGATGCAGTACCCAGCTTTGTGAGAACCATAGTCAGGGTAACTGCGAAAGAAGTGGTCGAACTGCACAACTCTTTCATGCAGGCCCAAACGGTAATATACCTGAGCCATGGTCAGCTGGTATTGGTCGGTGAACAAGATGCCTTCTGCAGTGATTCGATCTTCGGGCTTCATCAAAATTAACCGCCAGACCCCATGACGACCTGGACTGTATGGATCGCACCGTCATCAATCAAAGGAACCAAACGGTCGGGCAGGATATTACCGTCCAATTCCACGCGACTGATGCCCCGATTGATCTTTGAGGGATTATTAACAATTATATTGTAAGTTGTCCGACCATGGCGATAAGAAAGCTTGAAATAGGGCCAGTTTGCTGGAATACATGGGTCGACCTTGAGGAATCCCTGCGTTAGTCGTAACCCTAAAATGGCTTCTATGCCTAAGCGGTAATACCAACCGCTTGACCCCGTATACCAGGTCCATCCGCCGCGCCCAGTGTGGGGCGGCGCTCCGTAGATGTCGGCCGCGATGACATAAGGTTCAACTTTATAGGTCAATGCCTTTTGTTCGGAATCGCTATGGTACACCGGATTGAGCATCCGGAAGAGCATTCCGGCGCGATCACCTTGACCCATAAGCGTATAGGCCCATACCGTCCAGATGGCCGCGTGGGTATACTGCCCGCCGTTTTCACGCACGCCAGGCGGGTAACCCTTAATATAGCCAGGATCGCGAGGGGTTTTATCAAAGGGCGGCGCAAAAAGCAGGAGTAGATTATCGTCCTCTCGCAGCAATCGGTCAAATACGGAATCCATGGCAATTTGAATGCGCTCCTGGTCATTTGAACCAGAGAAGACTGCCCAAGACTGGGCGATAGAGTCGATCTGGCATTCCTGGTTTACCGATGAACCCAAAGGCGATCCATCGTCATAATAAGCGCGCAGATACCATGAACCATCCCAGGCATGATCCTGCAAGGCCTGTTCGTATTCGGCGGCCTGTCTCTTGAAGAGACTGGCGCGTTCCAGGTCCCCACGCTTCTCGCATAATTCGGCAAAGTTCAACAGGGTGGCGCGCAGGAACCAGCCCAGCCAAACGCTTTCCCCATAACCTTCAATCCCAACCCGGTTCATGCCATCGTTCCAATCTCCGGCGCCCATTAAAGGCAGGCTGTGAGGGCCTGTGGTTGCACCTCGTTCCAGGGCGCGCAGGCAGTGCTCATATACTGGATATGCGTGTTCCGTCAATGGAAACAGCCCATACCGCTCTTCCTCGTTGGGTCCCAATAAAGGCGCTCTTCGAAAGGCAACTTCTTCATCCAAAATGGACTCGTCACCGGTTACCGAGACGTAGTGAGCAGTAACAAAGGGGAGCCAGACCAGGTCATCTGTAATGCGCGTGCGAACGCCCCTCCCGGAAGGCGGGTGCCACCAGTGCAGAACATCTCCTTCTTCAAATTGATGGGCAGCTGCACTGAGAATATGCTCACGGGCAATATCCGGCGCAGCATAGAGCAATGACATAACATCCTGCAGCTGATCTCGATATCCATAAGCGCCGCTGGATTGGTAGAATGCCGATCTTCCCCAGATACGGCAGGAGAGGGCCTGGTAGAGGAGCCAGCGGTTCAGCATCAAATTCGTTGCGACATCTGGCGTCTCCACCTGAACGGTGCCCAGCAAATCCTCCCAAAATCCGATTGCCGAATTCAAGGCAGCTTCGACGGCTTCCGGCTTGCTAAAGCGTCGAACCACGCGGTGCACTTCAGAAGGATCGGCAACTTGACCAATGAGAAAATGAACCTGCGCTTTTTCGCCCGGCTTCAAGTCTAAATGGACTTGAAGTGCGGCACAAGGGTCAGAACCCGGTTGGATTGATCCAGATAACCCAATGCGGTTCAGCGCAGCAGGTTTGGCATAATCCCCCATGCGGCCCAAGAATTCGGATCTGTCGGTGGTCAGCCCGTGAATATCTCGATCGCTTGCCAAAAAAGCAACCTGGTCCCCAAATTCTCGATTATAGGGATTACGAGCAAGAATCGCTCGTGCTTCCGAATCAAATTCGGGAATAATAAACAATTGAGAAGTATCGCGGTCGGATCCCAGAACCCACTCTACAAAGTAGGTCGCGGTGATTCGGCGCACTCGATCCCAGGTATTTTCCAGGGTGAGCCGGACGATCTTGACGGGCTCATCAGGCACCGTAAAAAGCAGCAGGCTCTGCTTCAGACCCTGGCTGTTATGCTGAAAGGAGCTGTAGCCGGCGCCGTGGCGCACCAGGTAAGGAGCGGATTCCCTTACTGGCAGCGGCGTTGGAGACCAAACATAACCGGTTTCTTCATCGCGCAAGTACACGGTCTCCCCAGGAGGATCGCTGACCGGATCATTTTTCCACGCAGTCAAACGATTTTCGCCGCTATTTAGGCGCCACGTAAAGCTGCTGCCTGACTCTGAAACCAAAAATCCAAAGCTCGCGTTGGCAATCACGTTGACCCACGGAGCAGGCGTCCAGCGGTCATCGGTCAGATATATGACATATTCACGACCATCCGGGCTAAAGCCTCCAAAACCATTATCGAAAATCAAATCCTCAGGTCTTGTTAATCCTGGCGTATTTTCTGGTACATCATCTCTAGACAAGCTGGGAACAAAAGATGGCAAGGAGGTTGGCGTCGTCAAGTGGCCGGTTAACTGCTGCTCCAGGGAACCCTTATCCCCAGCAAGCACCGCGCCGGCTGCGGTTTTGAGAAGCACAACATCCTCAGCCGCCATCTGCTTCTCACGGAGAATAAAAATCCCGCCGCGCCGTTTTAGCCAGTCACCGCTATGCATACGCTCGATCAAGCGGTAGACCTGACCGCTCAAATTTTCCGCATAACCGATTTCCTGTTGATTAAGGATTACCAGATCTATTTTCAACCCGCGCCTGCGCCAATAAATATGGGCGCGCAACAGTTCGGCCAGAAGATCTAGATGGTTATCATCCCCAATCTCAATCAGCAAGATCGGGTAATCACCGGAGATTTCATATCCCCATAATCCAGGTTGACCACGATGGTTTTCCGATAAAATCTCGGCGGCTGCTCGCAGCGCCTTCTGAGGATAGAACAAAACCGCCTGGAGCTGTTGGATATTCTTCAACTCCTGAACACTCAGCCCGATCTCTCGCATTTCAGCCTCGGCTCGGGAGCGGGCCTTGTCTGGCATTTGAACGACTAAATCCCACTCCTGCAAACGAGAGGCAAGCGCCAAAGCCTCCTCGCGGGAGCTGGCTGCCAGAGTGATTAGGGCAAAGCCAACGCTTTGATGCGGCTCTAAAGTGAACTGGCGGCTGAGAGACATCACCGGGTCGAGAGTGGCTCCGGTTGTTCCCGTCAAACCATCCTCGGACTTGCACAGCGCAGCTGGAAATCTGACGGATTTGCCGCGACCAAGCACGCCTGCCCGATTGGTCTCATAATCCACTTCTGGAGAGAATCCCGTTTTAGAATCCTCTTCCAAGAGTGCATGGATCATGAAGATCGGTTCTTCCCGATTGGAACGCAAGCGCCTTGCGAAAATCAAGGCGTTCAAATCAGGGATGAATTCACTCTCAATAAAAAGCTTATTGAAAGCCGGATGTCTTCGATCAACAGTCAGCTCGTTAAGAACGACCTCGCCGAAGCTGGTAATTCGCAGCGTCCTGGGGCTTTCACTGTGATTTGTCAGGTCAAAAATGCGAACCTCGCCGTCCACATCTGGTGGTACAGTAACCTCCATTGCCAAAGATATGCCGTCGTCGCGACGTTGCATTTCGGCTTTGTGAGGGAAGAAATGAGCTGAGTATATTTCTGGCGGTTCGGCTGTTGGCTGGTACCCGGCAGACCAGATCTGTTGGCTGTCAAGGTCTTTGACATAGATCCAAATCCCAAAAGAATCGAGAGTCGTATCTGGTCGCCAGCGCGTCAGGGCAACCCCTTTCCAGCTACAATAGCCACTTCCTGCGGAGGTGAGAAAGGTAGTGAAGCGACCATTCGATAGAATGTGAAGCTGCGGAACGGCGGCTTGTACAGGCGCCTCCCACGGCTCAGCAGCAATCTGGGCTTCTACCGGTCGAACTGTTTGAACCTCTTCTTCCTCTACCTGCTCAAGAGGCGCCGAACGCGGGATCAGCTCCTGCAACAATAATTCGACGCTCTGTATGCGCCGGTCTGCATGGAGCCTTCTCACCATGTTCTTATCTTTCAGGAAATTAACCAGGGACATCATGATCATGCCCTGATGATGAGCCATATATGAGCGCACAATGGCATAATCCTGTCCCAGGGGCAAATGGGAGGGCGTGAAGTCGATAGATTCGTAAAATCCATAGATCCCCAGCATCCCCAGTTCTTCCATGCGGTGAATGTTTTGCATGACAGTTTGAGAGCGCAACGAAAGCGCCAGAAGGGAAGCATAAGGGCTGATAACCAGATCGTCCTCCAGCCCGCGCTTGAAGCCGAGACCCGGAACACCGAAAGAGCGATATTGATAATTCATATTGACATCAAAGCTATAGTATCCGGCCTCCGAAATGCCCCAGGGTACACCCTTTTCCAACCCATAATCGATCTGGCGTTCGACTGCAGCCAAACCGCTTTGATGCAGCAGAGTGTCTGGATAAGTATGCATAAACAGGTCGGGCATGAGATACTCGAACATGGATGCGCTCCATGAAAGCAATGCCCGTTTTCCTTCTACCTGAGTAAGAGGTCGACTCAAGTGCAGCCAATGTTCAATCGGCACATCACGATTTGCAATGGCAACCATGCTTGCGATGCGAGATTCTGAAGCAAGCAAATCATAATAATTGGGGTCCAACTTTCCGGCATCGACATTGTAGCCGATATGAAAAATCTGCCTGTGCTGGTCAAATAAAAAGCTGAAGTCGCATTCCTGAACAAATGACTCAAGCCGATCCATGACAACCTGATTGCCGGTCAGGAGAGCTCTGACTTGAATCCTGGCGGATCGCAGCTCCTCGCGGAGCTGCCTGCACCACTCGTCAGCCTGCTCTAATTGCCGAGAAGAATAGCTGCTTGGATCAAGGCCGGCCAGGCAAGTTTGCAGGGTTTCCAACTGTTCTTCGCCCAACTGGGAGGCTTCGGTAATCTCTTCTGGGCTGAGAGTAGCCGGGAGTACATCAACTAGCCGCGACCAGACTGCTTTCATCGCTTCATCGAGCGACGAGCTGACGAACAATTCAGGAGGTGCGCTTAAACGCTTCAGCCAGGGCAACAACAGCGCTAATTCCCGGTTTGCGCTTTCGAAATGATGGTGCAGGCGACTGGTAAACAGACGCAGCCTGCGAAGATCTTCAGTACCAAAGCTATGACCATGCGCATCAATCAAGAACCGGAGTCCCCAATCCAGCTCATCTAATTCCCTAAAATACAAATCAATAAGCAGCTGGCCCCACGCTGCAGAGTCGTCCTTTAAGGCAAGGATGCTACTCCGCATTGATTCCAGATGACCAGTCACAGATTGGGAAGAGGCAACAGAAAATTCACTTTGCAATTGGCGGGTTATTTCTATAAAGAGATCCAGCAAATCCAACAGGCCTCGCCAGCGCTCCCAACGCATGACGGGCTTTGCAGGAAGCTCCCGGCAGGCCTGGATTGCCACGAGAAAACAGGCGGCCAAATTACCGCTATCCACCGTTGAAACGTATCGCGGCGGCAGTGATTCTAAATTACGGGTGTCATACCAGTTCAAAAAATGGCCACGATACCGCTCCAATTTATCCAGTGATTCTAAAGTGAGCTGTAACCTGCTGATCAAATTCAACAGGTCAACATAGCCAAAATCGTAGGCTGCGAAGGTAGCGACCAACAACAGACCAATATTGGTCGGCGAAGTTCGGTGGGCGATCAACCCGCGAGGGTACTCTTGAAAGTTATCTGGCGGCAGCCAGTGGTCTTCCGGACCGACAAACTGTTCAAAGAAAAGCCAGGTCAGGCGCGCCAGCCGGCGAAAATGCTTGCGCAGTTCCGGAGAAAGGGTTTCAGTTTCAAGAACGATCGGCCGGCTAATCCGCAGCGCCACCACGGGAGAAAGCAACCAGGCAATGAGCAAAGGTGCGGAAGCGAGAAACGCGACAAGATCGACAAAAAATACCATTACTCCAAGTCCTGCCGCCAAGACCACAGCGATACTCATCTGCAACCAAAGTATTCCGCCTTGCCTCGGCTGCCCAAAGAGCCGGCCGGTTCGAGCGGCCGTGGTCCATTCCAAAAGGTTTCTCCGAGTTATCAACAAGCGGACCAGGGTGATGGCGATGGCATCTAAAGCAACCAGAGCTTCAACAGGAAGGAATACCAATCCGAGCATCCAACGAGCCAGTTCATAACGGACATGTGAAAGTGTGTGGTGCTGGGACGGTTTGCTGAGTTCACGAGTGTACCAGGTGAGCAAGCTGGTCAGGACTGGAGCCGCTAAAGCAAGGACTCCCACGAGTGTCCACAAAAATGGCGTGCCGGGCAGCCATAACCAACCAGCCAGAAACAGGGCAAGCAGGGCCGGGGATAATAAGCTGCGCCGCAGGTTATCGAGGATTTTCCACCTGTTCAAGCCAGAAAGCTCATTTTTGATAAGCCCTTCACCAGCATGGGGGATCCGGGGCAGCAACCACGGCAGCAGCTGCCAGTCACCCCGGATCCAACGGTGCATGCGATGGAGATGCACAATATAATTGCTTGGAAAATCCTCGTATAAGGCGATGTCAGTTACCAGACCTACCCGACCGTGAACGCCCTCGAAAAGATCGTGGCTCAGCAGGGCATTTTCCGGAACACGCCCCGCGAGGGTCCGTTCAAAAGCCGCCACATCATAAATTCCTTTACCTACATAAACACCCTCTCCAAAAAAGTCCTGGTATACATCTGAGACGGCATGAGTGTATAAATCTAAACCTGTATCGCCGGAGTATATTCGGCTGAATATTGATTTGTGGGCACTGGTCGGTTTAATCTCGGTCCTGGGCTGCAGAATGGTGTATCCAGCAACCAGCTCTCCGCTCTTTGGGTCAAAGCGGGCCCGGTTTAAGGGGTGCGCCAGGGTGGCGACCAAGCGTGCAGCGCTTCCGCTGGGTAGAACCGTATCCGTATCCAATGTAATAACGTAGCGCACCTCGGGCAACTGTGATAGATCACCTTCCTGGATGTAAAATGAAGTTTCTTGGTTACCAGATACCAAGCGGTTGAACTCCGCCAGTTTTCCACGCTTGCGTTCCCAACCCATCCATACGCCTTCACGCGGGTTCCATTTCCTGCGGCGGTGAAATAAATAGAAGGGATGAATTCCCTGGTTTTCATATTGTTGGTTCAACCGGCGAACACCTGCCACCAATTTTTCAACCAGTTCTTCATCCTCAGATCTGCTTTCATAATTCGCATCAGAGAAATCGGTAAGCAAGGCGAAACCGAGATTGGCATACGGGTTGCGCAAGTAATGGAGTTCAATCGCCTGCAAAAGCGTCTGAATATCATCGTCCCCACTCACAATGGAGGGAATAACAACCATCGTTTGACATGAGGTCGGCACACCGTTTTCGAAATCAAGTTTTGGCAGAAAAGATGGTGGAACCAAACGGGTAATGGCGGCATTGACCAGACTAACCGAGACCGTTATGGCGGGGATCAAGCTAAAAACGATGCTTCCGACAATCTGACCAGACGTTCCTCCTGCAACCATAACATAGAGAACCACCGGCCAAAGAAAAATGAAGGCAAGGGCTACAATTGCCGAAAAATAAACTGGGAGAGGGTGATCCAAGATCCATCGGCCCAACAATACCAGCCAAGAGGGACGATAATATAATTCCTCCTCCAGATTTTCACAACCATCACCAACCAAAAAATATCCAACATGGGATTGAGCAGGCGCCTCCAATCCAACCCAATCATTCTTGAAAGAATGCTTCCGTTGCCTCAGATCGGACCCATCCTCTTGACCCGCTGAGGATACTGTTGTATGGCGAGTCGCAAGCTGAACCGCACAATGAGCGACCTCCACTTCATCTAAGGCACTGGCTGCAGCCAGGTCTTCAACAGCCTTGCGATAATGGTCGCGAGTATCAAAGTCCACACTTGAATAGATATTGGCCGGATCGTTTCGGAGGATTTGCTCGACAATGCTATTTTCTTCAAAGAATAGCTTCCAATCCTGGGCAGCGAGTTTTCGCAGGCTGGTAAAAGAATTGGCGATGATGGAGTCAGGACTGGACTCCTCGAATTCCGCGGTGGCCGGAAACGCACTGCCAGGCTTCCATTCGAGGCCCGTGACCCGGCTCAGGGCTTGCACCAAACTCGCCAGCAGAACAAAACGAAGCATACCTGGCAAAGCCCATAACTCACCCATCGTGAGCGGGCGATGCTCTTGATAAGATTTGACGATTCGTTGAAGAGTAGGCAGGCTGATGTCGGCATTCTCGTAACCAACCTGCCACCGAGCGAGGTCATAAACACGAGGGTATCCTGCTAGAATCCCAGAGTGGAGCTTCGGTAATTTTTGATAAAACCCATAGGGCAGATCCCGGCGCAACTGGCGCAGCGTTCTTTTAACAAGATAGTAATTATCCAGAAACCACTCTGCAGCATAGGAAAGCGCTAGCGCCTCTTCATCCAACTCTCGGAAATATATATAAGCCGACTTAAAGACACTCTCCAGCTCATTGAGGAATCGGATTAAATAGGTCTGCGGATCGGTCTCAAGGATGGTTGCGTGCCGCGCAACCAGATCTCGGACCTGTTGATCCAGGTAATCACCCTGGTCCCGCCCAACTTCCGTTCGCGGCCCTTGTGAACCTGTCTGCATAATCTCCTCCGGAGTTCTTACCGGCCTCCCTGGTCTTTAGCTACATACTCAGCCTTGGACATCGAAAACTCACCTTTAGATATATCTTGTAAGACAAGCATTGAGGAAGTTCCGTATTCGATCAGACTCATCGCCAGCCTGCCATATGGCCGCAGCGTCTGCCCGGTATAGCCATAACCATGGGCGCTTAACAGGACGAGATCCACATTCTGCTCCTCAATCAAACTGTGCAGGGCGTCGGCGACATTTTCATCTACCAATATGGTAGGTTTGATTTCGATGGCTATCCGGTCTTGAAGATGATCAAAGTAATCTTGTGCCTCCTCAAGATTGCGCTCAACGATTTGTTTTGTTAATTCCAGATCTGATTGATTGAGCGGCATTCGGCTCGGCATTCCCGGCTTTTCGACTACATAAACCAGGTGAAGCTCGGCCCGGTTGCTTTCAGTTAATGAAATGGCGGCGGGAATAATTGATTCGGCGCGCATAGAACCATCCAATGGAACAAGCAGTCGATCATAATCAACCGGTTCTATTTTTGTTGGGGCTGGATGATAAGCACGGACGATCATCACGGAAGTGTGCGCGCGTTGAATGACTTTGTGTACAACACTACTGACATTCCAGCCTGTCAAACCAGATTTGCCGTGACTGCTGAGAATTACCAGATCGATATCCGAATTCCGGCACAATTCGACAATATTCTCAGGAGGATTGCCTTCCATGAGCTGAGCCTCCGTTTCCAGCCCGGCGTTCTTCAGCTCAGTTTTTATCCTCTGAATGTAAGCATCATCCTCAACCCTCTTTATCTGCCATTCTAGTGGATCTACCGACAATGGCCTGCCGGAGGATCTATTCGTATCGGATACAACCAGCAGCGAGATGCTTGATTGAAAGGTCCTGGCAACGGTGATGACATGCGGCAAGACGGATTCTGCGAGCGCCGACTTGTCTAACGGTACCAATATTTTTTTGAACATCGTCTCTCTCCTCTAAATTTGCTCCCCCAAGGAACCTTACACAGCACTGCCACACATCAGCGCCTGACATTGCGTAAACGCTGATCCTTGACATATCGCTCTCATACTGAATGTGGGCGGCCACACCTGAGAACACCTAAAGCGAACAAAGCGTGCTCCGGATTACTCATCCTGAGAAGATCGAGCCCGCTGGATCCACTTGGCCAGCTCTACCGACCAAAAGACGGCTGTGCTGACCACCAGACTTAAGCCCAGATCCGTTAAGGAGAGCGGGTTGGTCCTGAAGAACTCCTGCAGAACGGGCACGTAGATCACAGCCAGCTGTAAAACCAACGTCAGAAGAACTGCGCCCAAGAGCGGGCGATTGGAGAGCAGACCAATCTGGAAGAGGGAGCCTTTCTCAGAGCGAACCGCCAGAGCATTGCCCATTTGAGAGAGGGTTAAAGTGGTGAAGACAATCGTCTGCCAGTGGGGATGGTCGACAGACCACAACCAGTATCCCAGACCAAGGGATACGGCTCCCATCAAAAGGCCGATCCAGACGATTTGCCATCCCAAGCCACGCCCGAAGAAGCTCTCCTTTGGGTCATAGGGGGGGCGGCGCATGATGTCACGCTCAGGGGGTTCAACCCCCAACGCCAGGCCCGGCAAACCGTCGGTGACCAGGTTAATCCACAGAATCTGAAGCGGCAAAAGCGGCAAAGGCATACCCAGAAATGGGGCGACGAGCATTACCCAGATCTCACCGGCATTGCTTGTCATCGTATATTTGAAGAACTTCCGGATGTTGTCATAAATCGTGCGCCCTTCCTCAATGGCTGCTACGATGGTGGCGAAATTATCGTCCAGCAAGACCATATCCGCGGCCTCTTTGGCAACATCCGTACCGGTGATCCCCATGGCTACGCCTATATCGGATCTTCTCAGGGCAGGAGCGTCGTTAACGCCATCCCCGGTCATTGCAACTATCTGGCCATTTTGTTGCAGAGCGCGGACGATCCTCAATTTGTGCTCAGGAGAGACACGAGCGTATACATTCACCTGCATGACCACTTCTTCCAGTTCAGAATCGGACATGCGAGCCAGATCCTGACCGGAAAGAATAGCGCCGTTGGAGGCAATGCCTAATTCTTCGGCAATATAGCGAGCAGTCAAAGGATGATCCCCGGTGATCATAACCGGGCGAATTCCAGCAGTTTTGCAAATCTTCACCGCGTCTTTTACTTCCGGCCGAGCGGGATCGATCATGCCCATCATGCCGACGAAGATGAGGCTGTGTTCCTGGCCGGCCGGGCTGCTTTCTTCCGGTAGAGCATCCAACGATTTAACCGCCACACCCAAAACACGGACCCCCTGCTGCGCCAGATCATTGTTGGCCGCCATAATCCGATCACACCAAGACTTGCTAAGGTCCTCAACCTGATCGTCAACCCAAACGCGGTCAGAAACTTCCAAGAGGCTGTCCACGGCTCCTTTTGTAAAGACCACGTATTGAAATTCGCCCAACCAGCCCCTCCAGTTCCATACGCTTGCCAATTTTTCTGGAATTTGATCTGACGAAGCAGGGAACTCGTGCACGGTACTCATCCGTTTACGGTCGGAGTCGAAGGGGACTTCCGCTACGCGAGGGAAGATGCTTTCAAGTTCGGTTTTCCATAACCCCATCCGGGCAGCTGCCAAAACTAGCGCTCCCTCCGTGGGATCGCCAACGATATTTAAGTCTTCCCCATCCACCTCAAGCAAAGCATCATTAGCAAGCGCGCCTCCGGCCAGTAGCACCGCCAAGGCCGGATGATCGCGCAGCATAGCAATATGCTCTTCTTCAGGGTTATCGGGAGGTTTGCGGCGAGTTTCGGGCGACATGCGTCGTAAATCTTCAATCAAATCGACTTTATGCCCGGCCACATCCAATACAGTAACCGTCATCTGGTTTTCGGTAAGCGTACCCGTCTTATCCGAACAAATCACCGTGACAGAGCCTAGACCTTCCACAGCAGGCAGCTTGCGGATCAAAGCCTCTCGGCGGAGCATCCTTTGAGCGCCCAAAGCCAGCGCGATGGTGACCACAGCCGGCAAACCCTCGGGTACGGCGGCGACAGCCATGCTGATGGCGGTGAGGAACATGAACTCCAGCTCCTCACCGCGGAACAAGCCCAGGGTAAAGACTACAGCCACGAGACCGAGGGCGGCAAGAGCGAGACCTTTGCCGAGTTCATCCAGGCGCCGCTGCAACGGGGTCTGGTCTTCTTCCGTCTCCTGGAGCATTGTAGCGATATTACCCAACTCCGTTTGCATCCCGGTAGCAACCACAACTGCCTGACCGCGCCCATAGGTCACCACAGTGCCCATGAACGCCATGTTGCGCCGGTCGCCTAAAGGCAGGTCAGAATCGGCGATGAATTGAGCGTCTTTATCCACCGGTACGGATTCTCCAGTTAATGCAGCTTCCTCAATCCGCAAGTTGACGCTCTCGATCAACCGACAATCGGCCGGAATGATATTGCCTGCCTCCAAAAGAAGGATATCCCCAGGAACTAATTCCCGGGCGGAGATCTCGAGAACGTGCCCATCTCGGCGAACCCGCACCGTAGGAACGGCCATTTTTTTCAACGCGGCCATGGCCTGCTCCGCCCTATACTCCTGGCGGAACCCCAACAGAGCGTTCAAAATCACGATGGCGAGGATGGCAATGGCATCTTTAAAGTCTCCCAGGAAGGCAGAAACGACCGCGGCAACGATCAAGATGATGACCATGGTAGCGGTCAGCTGCTCCCACAAGATCTTCCATGGACTCTTGACCCCCTTCTCGACGAGCTCGTTAAGTCCATACTGCTCCAGGCGCCGGGCAACCTCCGCCTGGCTGAGACCGCGCTCTGGGTCGACCTCCAGCTGCTTTAACACCTCAGCCGTGCTGAGTTTGTAGAACTCGCTCAATGAAGAATCTCCTTTCTGCACCTAATCCGAAAACAAGAAAATCAATCTAATCCCCATTGTTCGCTGGATTGCACCTAGCTAACGAATACACAACATATTTTACCAGCCTGGGTTCTACCCTAAATAATCGATTCAGAATGGGTTTCACCGGAGCACTCAAAAAGAGAAGTCGAGATAACCGTCCTCGGCATTGAGGTACGAGCATTAGAGGTTGATACCCATTGCTACTCCAGCACAAAGTTGTGTAAAATAGGCCTGGAAAAAGGCGACAGCTGTAATAACGCGAGATTATCTAATCAAAAAAGAGCCATCAGTTCCATGACAAGCAGAAGGTCCATCCTATCGAGCAACGCAGCCCAGGACTTCCGCCAGGCGCGCCGGCAAGCGGCCTTAAAGAATGTACTGGCTCGTCTTACTGGAAAATCCATCGGTTTATTATCCTATGAAGATGTGCGCGCGAAACTTAAAGCCCGAACCACCGGCGCACTCGGCTTGAAAGAGATTTCACTCGACGCCATAATTGGCAGCGTAGGCCGCTACAGCGACTTCACCCGCGACTTCTTGCCAAGGCAGGATACCATTGAGGATCGCTGGGTGAGAGTCAAAGTAGCTGTAACGGAGCTCAGCAATATGCCGCCCATCGAAGTTTACAAGATTGGTGAGGCCTACTTTGTTGTGGACGGCAACCATCGGGTCTCCGTGGCCCGACAGATGGGGGCAAAGCACATTCAAGCCTACGTCACGGAGTTAAAGACAAAGGTTTCATTAACCCCGGATGTCCAGCCAATAGATTTAATCATCAAGGCCGAATATGCCGAATTTTTGGAACGGACTCGCCTGGACGAACTCAGAAAAGGAGCAGACCTCAACGTAACGATCCCCGGTAAGTACCAATTACTTGAAGAACAAATACAAACTCACCGGTATTTTCTCGGAGAAGAGCAGAATCGGGAGGTCCCCTACGGTGAGGCAGTCACCAACTGGTATGATACGATCTACGCCCCGGTCATCATGGCGATTCGGGGACAAGGAATTATGCGGGAATTCCCAAACCGTACGGAAACCGACCTCTATTTATGGGTGACGAAGCACCGGACGCGGATAGAAGAGGAGCTGGAGTGGGATATTGGCCTGGAAGCCGCGGCCAGCAATCTGGCCGAGCAATACAGCAACCGACCGGAACGCGTCGTCACCAGGATAGGGGGCAAAATATTGGATACGCTGCTGCCAGATGAACTCGAAGCGGGGCCTCCGCCAGGTGAGTGGCGCAGGATGAAGAAGCGCCAGAAACCGGAACCTCAGGCAGAGACGCGCCTCTTTCTAGACTTGCTCGTACCCATCCCGAAACATTTGGAAGGCTGGCAGGCCGTCGAGCAGGCCATTCTAATCGCGCAGCGCGAAGGCGCCCGTCTCCATGGACTTCATGTTGTCGCAGATGAAGAAGAAAAAGACACAGCTTCCGTATTAGCGATGAAGGAAGAGTTTGAAGGAAGGTGCGCGGCGGCCGGGATTGCAGGCGACTTCGCCGTTACCGTTGGTTCCATCGCCCGGCAAATCTGTGACCGGGCCAGATGGGTAGATTTGGTGATTTTGAATTTAGCGCACCCGCCAGGCCCACAGCCTGCTTCGCGGCTGAGCTCCGGCTTTGGAACCCTAATCCGCCGCTGCCCACGGCCAATCTTGGCAGTACCCGGCAAGACCAGCCCGCTTAATAGCGCGCTCCTGGCATACGATGGTAGTCCAAAAGGAAGAGAAGCATTATATGTCTCCGCATACCTGGCGGCTCAATGGCGGATCCCTCTGGTTGCGCTAACCGTTTCAGAAGAAGGTAAAGATACGGAAAAAATCCTTCAATCGACAAGACAATATCTAAACTCGGGAAGCACAAAAGTAACTTTTATCGAAACGCGAGGGGAGGTTGGAGGTGCCATCCTGGCAGCGGCAAGGGATCAAAAAAGCGAGCTACTGATCATGGGTGGTTACGGGCACAGACCTGTCATGGAAGTGATGCTCGGCAGCGCGGTCGATCAAGTGCTCCGTGAGGCAGATTTTCCGGTTCTAATCTGTCGATAGACTTGAACTCAAAAAACCGAGGGGCGCAAAACCACTTGCGGCAGGCTCCAAGTTGATTTCAATGTAGCCATAGGTGTTGATCACCCTGGTCTCGTTGAATTTCGTCTCTGTAACTTCATCCGGATGGTAGACATGGATATGACCGTGAAAGTGGTAACTGGGCTGGAAAACCTTGAGCAACCAGCGAAAGGCTTTTATCCCTTGATGGGGCAGGTCTGGTTTATCGTGAATACCCCAAGGAGGCGCGTGGCTGACAAATACGTCGAGATAACGACCGTAAATCGCCCGGTTTAATAGCAGCCTAGGCACCAGGGAGAGCACGTGAAACCACATCTGTGATTGGGAGTATTGAAAGGGACCCTCGCGATATCGCAGGCTACCCTCAACGCCACAGAGCAGCAAGCCATCATGATTAATCACCTGCCGATGCAGATCGACTGCGCCCAGGGGGCCTGAACGGGGGCCGGCGACCGTGTGTTCGACGATACTAGCATGATTCCCACGAACAAAGTACAAAGGGACATCCAGTGAACTGATAATGTATTCCAAGTAATAATACGGCAGATCCCCGCAACCCAGCACTAATTCAACCTCAGAGAAGCGTGTTCTAATCTGGGGGCTATAGATGAACCTCAGGAGGACATCACTTAGAGTTAGTGTGCCTACGGTCATCTTTTAGTTGTGCTGGTGCACCAAATACACGACAAACTTATACCCTCTAAAGTCGTGCCTGTCAACTTACGCACACTTCGTCTGTACGCACACTTCGTCCAGCAATACTAATTATAGTGTCATTGCGAGTAACTCCACAGCGCCAGCGCTCTTCTTCCCCCAGGAAACTGTCATTGCGAAGGAGCGGAGCGACTGAAGCAATCTCCTCCGTGGAGGGAGACTGCGGCAGCGGCTGCATAAGGGCTGCCAAGAAGCAGCTATACAGGGCTGCATGAGAATGCAGGGCTGCCCGGCAAAGAACACTGCTCGCCGCGACAAAATGGGAATTGCTGTACTTCGTCGAGAGCGGATATCCCTGAAGACAATATTGCACGTCCAGGATATGTGAGATATAGTTTATCGATTGAGACAGCAGCGGAACTATATAACCATCCATGATCACAAGAATCACCAGGCTGACAACAAAAACAAAACAGACGATAATCGTGAACAACCAGGCATTATTCTTGTGCCTGGTTATTTCCCTGCTTGTAGCCGCCCTATGGTTTTGGGGATTCAACACCCATTCTTTCGACCGTAGAGACGCCTTCGATTATGCTCAGCTCAGCCGACAGGTCTACCAGGGGGAAGGCCTTTCTACATTACAGGTTTTCCCAAGGCATATCCCTTATTTTCATGAAAGAGGCGGCCTAGATTCAAGCCACTGGCCCAATCTATAT
>DATCIL010000081.1:0-2463 GCA_036507795.1 Anaerolineales bacterium
CCACACCACACCGCCTTAAATACTAGTCACCGGGGGCGGGGGCGGCCTTGGCGATTTCCGGGGCTGGCTTCTTGCTCTGCGCAATTGCCCAGACTAACACGGCAAGAAGCAGCACGATGACCACCCAGCTACCCAGGCTGGGGTCTTTATAGGCTACCACAATCGGAGCGACGATTAATGCCACCAGGTTGACGACTTTTATCATTGGATTCAACGCTGGTCCGGCCGTATCCTTAAATGGATCGCCCACCGTGTCACCCACTACTCCAGCTTTATGCCTTTCAGATCCCTTGCCTAAGTTTCGTTCAGGATCCCGCGGCTCGTCCTCGATCAGCTTCTTTGCATTGTCCCAGGCGCCGCCGGAATTATTCAGAAATACAGCCAGCAGCTGGCCAGACACGATGATGCCCGCTAAGAAACCACCCAACGCTTCTACCTGCAGCACCATGCCAACGATGACAGGCGTTAAAACACCGATCAGCGCAAGGGGAACCAATTCCTTTTGGGCAGCCGAAGTTGAAAGCGCCACTGCCTGGCGGTAGTCTGGCTTGACCTTCCCTTCCAATACGCCGAGCCTGAACTGGCGGCGTGCTTCCTGGATGATCAGCGAAGCGGCCCGGCTAACTGCTTGAATCGCGAATGAAGAGAACAGCCACGGCACCGCGCCGCCGATCAGCAGGCCAACAAACACTTGCGGAGATGAAACCCGGATCCCCTGGGCAAGCGCCGTGGGATCTACCCGGCTGACATCTGTAATGAAAGACCCGAATAGCGATACGGCGGCAATTACGGCTGATCCGATGGCAATGCCTTTGGTAATCGCTTTTGTTGTATTGCCGACGGCATCCAGGTCTGCCATGATCTGGCGGGCGGCAACCAGATCTTCATCATCCGATTCGCTCCAGGCCATTTGGCCGATGCCGTTGGCGTTGTCGGCGATGGGACCGAAAGAATCCATGGCGACGTTGTTGCCGGTAAGCGTAAGCATTCCAATCCCGGTCAGAGCAACCCCGTAGAGGATAAAGGTGAACTGCTCGAAGGGTTCTGCCGATACGCCACCGAATATCAGGATGGAGGAGAAGATGGTGGCAGCGATAACGAGTATGGACCAAACTGAGGACTCGAACCCCACCGAAACTCCTGAAAGGATCAGCGTGGCGGTGCCGGTATCCGCCGATTTCTTGATCTCTTTGACCGGCGGGCTGTCAGATCCGGTGAAGTAATCGGTGAGACGATCAATCAGGATGGCGAGCAGCACGCCGGCGGTTGTTGCCAGGAAAGGTCTCCACCAACCACCGTTAACGTCATTCATGTAGAGTACGGCAACAATTCCGAACAAAACAACCGATATCGCTGCGGACGTCAGGTATCCAGAGAAAATCGCCCGCATCGCATCGCCGCTTTTCCCCGTCCCACCACGTACCCGGTAAGTTCCAATGATAGACCCTATAACGCCGATCCCCCTGACGAGCAGAGGGTAAATAATCCATTCCAGGCGGCCGGTTAGACTCCACAAGGCCACGCCCAAGATCAGGCTTGAAACGATGGTCACTTCATATGACTCGAATATATCGGCTGCCATACCGGCGCAATCTCCAACGTTATCGCCGACCAGGTCGGCAATCACAGCCGGGTTGCGGGGGTCGTCCTCGGCGATGCCCGCTTCGACTTTTCCAACCAGGTCGGCGCCAACATCGGCTGCCTTGGTGTAAATCCCACCGCCGACACGCATGAACAATGCGACAAGCGTCCCACCGAAGCCAAAACCGAGCAGGGCATCGGGAGCAGCAATCCCAAAAATGATAAAAATAATCGTGCCGCCAAATAACCCCAGCCCATCCGTGAGCATTCCGGTGATGGTGCCGGCGCGATAGGCGATTCTCAAGGATTCGCCGAAGGATTTACGAGCCGCGGACGCGACGCGCACATTGGCTTGAACCGCCATGCGCATGCCGATCTGGCCAACTGCGAGCGAAAAGCCGGCGCCCATGACAAAGGCAAGCGCACGTCCAATGCCGATCAACCAACGAACTTGCTGCTGCTCCGCATCACTCAAGGCATGACCGCATTCTGCGGCCGTCTCGACCGTTGCGTTCTTGAAGGCCAGGCAATACCATTCCGAGGCTTCAGGTGTCGGACGAACGATAAACACCGAAGCAAAAAGAGCGAGGGTCAGAATGGCAATAACGGGAAGTATGGATCTAAGTTGGCGCGTCAGGTACGCGTCTGCTCCCTCCCGGATCGCATTCCACACCTCTTGCATCCTGGGTGTGCCTTTATCTTCTTTCAAAATTTGACTGCGCAAAAGAACCGCGTAAAGCAAACCTAAAATTGCGACGCCGAGTACGCTCCAGATGGCAACTTGCTCAAATGGGCTGAGTCCATACATTTAGTTTCGTCTCCCAGATTGGTTTTTTGTCAACTCCTCAACAAATCGCAGGAGGGGGGTTGCGGTAGTGGCTT
>DATCIL010000082.1:0-3061 GCA_036507795.1 Anaerolineales bacterium
CGACCCGCACCGTTTTTTCCTGTACCAGCCTCTGCGCCAGCCGGTCAATATTCTCTCCTTCAGCGCCAGCGGCGATGGCCACCTGCCGGGCGTGCAGGGTCATGTGGCCTCGCTGAATGCCCTCCGTCGCCAGGGCCCGCAATGCTGCCAGATTTTGCGCCAGGCCCACCGAGACGATCACCTCAGCCAATTCCCTGGCGTCTCTCACGCCCATCAGCTTCAAGGCCGCCTGCGCCGAGGGATGGACCTTCGTGGCTCCGCCCACAGTTCCCACCGCCATGGGCATCTCCAGGGTGCCGGTTAAGTTGCCTGCGGTATCCTGCCCCCAGGTGCTTAGCGAGGTATAGGTTCCGCGGCGCGCCGCGTAGGCATGGGCGCCAGCTTCCACGGCGCGCCAGTCGTTGCCTGTGGCGATCACCACCGCATCCACGCCGTTCATGATGCCTTTGTTGTGCGTGGCTGCCCGGTATGGGTCTGCTGCGGCAAATGCCCAGGCCGCGATCACACCGTCTCGTACTTCTTCGGCGCGATATTCGTCGAATGCCAGTTCGGAGAGGGGGATCGTACAGCGAGCGCGAGCCAGCCGGCGGTCCGCCAGGTTGGAAAGAATGCGCAGGTGGACCCGCCCGCCAGTGATAGATTCTACCAAAGGAGTCAGCCGTTCGGAAGCTGTATTGACTGCGTTGGCGCCCATGGCATCACGCACGTCATAAATTAAATGTAGGACCAGGAAGGGTCCGAGAGGCGAGCTTTCGATGATCCGGACCTCGAGTTCGCGCGGCCCGCCTCCCAGGCGCTGCAGCACGGGGTCAATCTGTGCGGCTTCCTGCAGGAGGCTCTCCTTTTGCTCGAGGATTGCCAGGCGCGCGCTGTGCAGATCGGGTAAATCCAAAATCTGCATCTGGCCGATCATCTCCGGCTCGGTGGTGTGCGCCCGGAAACCGCCGCCCGCCCTGGCGAGCTTCGCCATGAACGAAGCTCCAGCCACCACCGAAGGTTCCTCAATCGCCATGGGGACCAGCACTTCGCGGCCATTTACCACGAAGTTGAGCGCCAGGCCCAGGGGTAAGGCGTGGACGCCAACCACGTTTTCAATCATGTGATCCGCCTGTTCTGCGCTCAGTCCAGTCTCCCCGGTCAAGGCTGCCAGTTCCTCAGGAGTCAGCAAACCGCCGCGGCTCAGTCGAGCGCGGCGTTCCTCAATGCTTAAATTGTAAAAACCAGGTATGCGTGATTCAGTCGGTTTATCCGTCATTGCTGCATTTATAGGGCAAGATCCCTGGCAAAAACTATCAAATCCCTCAAATCAGAGAGTGATTACCCGCATCGCGAAAACCGGCGTTTCAACTGGCTGGCGCACATGCGATGCTGCCCTGCGCCGGCGCCTCCTGGAACCAACCTGCGAAGGCAGGTTTAGCGCTCTTGTTGCTGCGGCTTCAACTGGCTGGCGCACCTGCGAATCTGCCCTGCGCCGGTAGAAACCAACCTGCGAAGACAGGCCTGGCGCTCTTGCAACGGTTTCAACTGGCTGGCGAAACTGCGATGCTGCCCTGCGCTGGCACAAAGCAACCTGCGCAGGCAGGTTTAGCGCTCTTGTTGCTGCGGTTTCAACCGCCGGAAGACGATGAATTTTGGTAAAATATTATCGAGGTGAGGTACCATCAATGTTGCTGACACGGGAGCAGTTAGAAGAGAGGTTGCTTGCCCTGCACCAGGCGAGCCTTGAGCTCATCCGCAACCTCTCCGTGGACGAGTTGCTCGAGCGCATCGTCCACCTGGCTCGCGAGCAAGCGGGGGCACGCTATGCCGCCCTGGGTGTCGTAAACGCCGAAGGGGTCATGGTGCGCTTCATTCCGGTAGGTATGACCCCGGAAGAAATCCGCCGGACCGGACGCGCTCCTCGGGCAGTTGGCATGATCGGGGCGGTTCAGGAAGAGCGCCGCACCATTCGCATCCCAGATATCAGCGCAGATCCTCGCAGCTTTGGGTTCCCAGGAGATCATCCGGATATGAAATCCTTCCTGGGGGTGCCCATCTTGTTGGGCGATCGTTTGTTGGGGGAGATATACTTGACCAATAAGATCGATCACCATGAATTTACCGAAACGGATGAAACGGTCATTGAGATGCTGGCAGCTTACGCTGCAATCGCCATCAACAACGCCCAGCTGTACCAGGCGATGAAGGAGCGGGATCTGGAACTGACCCAGCGCAATGAAGATTTGGCCCTGGTCGACAGTTTGGCGGCGACTGTAGCCAGTTCATTGGAGATCGATGAGATCCTCGATCAAACTTTAGCTAAGGTGATGGAGCGTCTCCAGGTGGAAGCGGGCGAGATCTTCCTCGTCGAGGAAGGCAAACAAAGTTTGCGGCTGGCTTTGCATCGCGGTGAAGCCGCCGAGGCCTTTTGGACGCGGGAACGGTTTAGGTTTGGTGAAGGATATATTGGGATTGTGGGTGAGACCGGGAAACCCTTAACCACCATCAACCCGCAAAAGGATTTGCGCTACCTGCGCCCGGCCGTGGTCGAGGCCGGTTTTCGTTGTTTGGCTTCCATTCCCCTGTCCGCTGGCGGCAAGGTGGTCGGTGTTCTGAATGTGGCTTCCCGCCGCGAACGGCGGTTCAGCGACCGGGAAATTAACCTGCTCATGGCGATTGGTACCTGGGCCGGGCTGTCCATGGAGAACGCTCGCTTGCACCGTCAGGCCCGTCGCCTGGCTGTCTTGGAGGAACGTGAGCGCATTGGGATGGACCTGCACGATGGGATTATCCAGTCAATTTACGGTGTTGGTCTGGCCCTGGATTACGCCCGCCTTGCTGTGGAAGAAGAACCGAAGATGGCCCTCAAAAAGATCGCACAGGCTATCGACGGTCTGAACAACGTCATCCGCGATATCCGCACCTATATCCTGGATTTACACCCGCGCCAGTTCCGCGGCGAGGATTTAATGGCCGGTCTGCAAAAACTGGTGGATGAGTTTCGCGCCAATTCTTCCGCGGAAATCGAGCTCGATGGTCCCAGCGACGGATTGCTTTCCTTGCCCACTGCCAATGCGACCAC
>DATCIL010000083.1:0-5896 GCA_036507795.1 Anaerolineales bacterium
GCCGCGCCATCTATCCGCAATATATCGAAGAGCTGGAGGGTGTTGCCGAAGGTGCTGAGGCGCCCTTCAACGAAGTCTTCCTTCTGGTTTGTGAAGAGTTGTGGGAAGCGGCAGCCTGGCGCAGCGGCGCGCCCAGGGCAGCAAAGGGCTGCACCGATTTCGCCGCGCGGGGACAAGCGACGTTGGATGGAGCCACTTTGCTGGCCCACACCAATGACCTATCCGCGCAAGTTGAGGATAAACTGGTTCTTCTAAAAGTTCAGGCTGGCGATGAACCTCAGTTTCTGGGAATCTCTGTCGGTGGGATTGGCTACAGCGCCGGGTTCAACGCGGCGGGGATTGGGCTGACCGGCAACCAGGTCGACAGCAACGACATTCGGCCAGGCGTGCCGCGCTTGATGATGGTGCGCGCCATCCTGGCGGCGCGCCGGCTCGGAGAGGCGATGAACGTTTGCATGCTGCCCCAGCGCGCCTCGAACTATAACAATGTGATTGCCGACTTGCATGGCGAAGTCTACAGCATGGAAGGTTCGGCCACCGATTACGAGCCAGTTTACATCGCAGAGGATATTCTCGCGCACGCCAATCACTATGCCACTCCTGCTATGCGAAAGTTTGAGTACGACCGCAACGCAATTGCCGACTCGGTGATCCGCCACAACCGCGCCTGGCGTTTGCTGCGCGAAAACTACGGCAAGCTCTCTCCCGAACTGTTCCAGCGGCTGTTAGGCGATCACGCCAACTTCCCGGCCTCCATCTGCAAGCATGATGGTGAAGCCGTTACGGTTTTCAGCCTGATCCTCAACCTGACTCGGCTACGCGCCTGGATCGGTCGCGGCCGTCCCTGCCAAACTGAGTATATCGAATATTGCCTGGAACCCGATGAATACAATAACCGATCTCTTTCCCAGCAGTTATGAAGCTTCGCGTGCCCGGTTTCGCCAGGATCTGGCCAGGGTCCAAATTCGATGGCCGGATGCCCGTTTGGCCAGCCACTGCCTCGACGAGAATGAAAGCCTGACCATCGATTGGGTTTATACCGGTGCGCTGGAAAATAACGAAAAAATCTTCATTTTGACCACCGGCGAGCACGGCATAGAATGCTATTTAGGATCTGCCATGCTCGCGCGTTTCATCGACGCTCATCTCCTGGGGCTGGATCCTGATAATACCGGGTTGCTCCTGGTGCACGCCATCAACCCCTGGGGGATGAAACACCGGCGCCGCACCAACGCCAATAATGTCGATCTGAACCGCAACTTCGTTAGCGGCGAGGGGCTCTTGGACCCGGCTTTCAACCCGCAGTACGCGGACCTCGATGGCTTCTTGAATCCTCAACAACCCATCCGCAGCCTGCCGGTCTCGAATCTGATCTTCGCCACAAGATTGAGCCGATACCTGCTCACTACCGGCCATCAGTCGCTGCGGGCGACTGCCCTTCTGGGCCAATACAGCTATCCCAAAGGTCTGCATTACGGGGGTGATTCTGTGCAAGAAGAGACCGGCGTCATTAAGGAACTCTATCAATTTGCTTTTCAAAATTTCGAGCAAATCCTGCAGTTGGATATGCACACCGGCTACGGGCCGCGCTACCAAATGAGCCTGGTCAATTCATACCTTGAAGAGAGAAACCCTCGCCAACTATCGCAGCGTTTCAATTATCCGCTGGTGGTTGCCACCACACCGGATGATTTCTACGCCATGCGCGGCGATATGATCGATCACGTTTATGCCGTTCAAAGAGAAAAATTCCCTCATAAACGCCTGTATGCGACCTCCTTTGAATTTGGCACGTACGGCGATTCTGCCCTGGCTCTGATTCGCAGCCTGCGCACCATGATCTTCGAGAATCAGGCCCACTGGTTCGGTGCCTCCAATCCCAAGGCGCAGAGGCGCATCAGGCATGATTTTCAAGAGCTGTTCGGGCCTCGAGAGAAGAAATGGCGGGAAAAGGCGATATCTGACGCCGACCGGGCCTTTAGGGGAATTCTTAAGGCTGAGGGCTTTTTGGCGCCCGCTAAATTCCGGGAATAGTTACCGGCAACCGGCCAGCAAAGGGAATCTTTCCAAATAAAGCCGCCGCCAGAGCGTGCAAAGCCGGTGGGAGAATGCTGTACGTACACGCGTACGTTGGCGCGTTTGGAAAGGCTTCAAGATCATACGGGAGCCGCAGCGCGACAACTACGACCGGTGCCTGGCTTTGCAGGAGAGTGTTAACAAGGGCTGCCTGCCCGAGATGTCTTCCGGCATCGATCGTGCCAACCACGATTAGATCGTAATTCGCCACCTGATCGCTTAAGCCGGCGATATCCGCGGCATCGGGATTAATCGGGATAATGTATTCGTCAACCCCGGGATGATAGCGGCGGAGTGCCTCGGCGAGTCCGGGCGCTACAAAGGAGGAAGTATCGGCGGGCGTCAAGTCCTGTGGCCTCGGCATGATGGCCGCCACCCTGGCTTGAGGAAAGAGGTGCACGGGCAGGATTTTAGCGGAATCGCGCACCAGAGTGATCGCCCGGCAGGCGATTTCATCTGCCAGGTCCCTGTGCTGGCGACAATTAACAATGTCTAAGTCGGGTTGGCTTTGCCCGGCCAGCCAGTCTCTGAGGCCGGCCACCCTGGCCGCCGAAGCATAAATTTCGCGCAGCGAAAGCTGCTCACCACGAACCGCCTGAAGCAGAGCAGCATAAACCATGCGCTGTTCTTCGAAGCTACCGCTCAGCAAGAGCAAATCCACCCCGGCCTTGACGGCGGCAACCGCATCGCTTGCCAGTCCGGGTCCTTGTTGGATGGCTTTCATGTCCATGGCATCCGTCACAATTACCCCCTCAAATCCAAGATCCCGGCGGAGCAGCCCGCCGATGACGCTTGGTGAAAGGGTAGCTGGGATATCCACCCCTCTGTTTAATTCCGGCAAACCGATGTGTCCGATCAAAACCATGCGCACTCCGCTGCGGATTGCCGCTTCAAAGGGAGGCAGCTCCACCTGATTCAGGCGGTCGCGGTCATGCAACAACACGGGTGTTCCATAATGAGAATCCGTAGAGGCATCCCCCAATCCGGGGAAGTGTTTGGCTGTAGCTGCCACCCCGGCCGCCTGCAGACCTTCCACCATGGCCGAACTCAAGTGCGCTACCCGGACTGGATCTTCTCCGAAGGACCGGGTGCCAACCCCAGGATTCAGTGGATTAGCGTTGACGTCACAGACCGGAGCATAATCGACATTGACGCCCATGGCCGCCAGTTCCTGCCCGATGGCAAAACCTGTGCGGCGCGCTAATTCAGGCGAATCCGTGGCTCCCAGGGCCATATTTCCCGGGAATAACGTCCCATCACCGATCGCCATCAACTGGCCGCCCTCCTGGTCAGCGGCGATCAGCAGGGGCGCCATACCCGCTTCCCGCGCGGCCTGCTGTAGGGCGCCAGTCAGGGCGCGCAGCTGTGCTGGGTAGCCAACATTTAACGCACGGAAAAGCGTAAATCCGGCCGGTTTAATTTGCCGGATGGCATCCAGGATTTCGGGTGATGGGCGATCCTTTCCGGCGAAGGTCAGCAGCAGCTTCTGCCCGACCGCCTGCTCGAGGCTCGGCGAATTTTCAGCGAGAGGTTTCGCTTTCATTATTCGCTTATCCTTTCACGGCGCCGGTCAGGCCGCGGATGAACTGCCGCTGCAGCGCGATGAAAAAGAGCATGATTGGGATGACGGTCATGGTCACGCCGGCAGCGGTGCCGCGAAAATCGGACGAGAACATGCCCTGGAGCGCCACCAATCCGACGGGCAAGGTTTTGTTCTCCATCGTGGGTAGCATCAGCGAGGGCCAGAAAAAATCATTCCAGGAAGTGACGAAAGTAAAGATGGCGACAGCAGCCAGGGAAGGACGGATGACCGGAAGCAAGACGTTCCACCAGATGCGCAGCTCATTGGCACCATCTATCTTGGCGGCATCAATTAAATCATTGGGAATGGTTTTGAATGCCTGCCGCAGAAGAAAGATGCTAAACACACTCGCCAGATTCGGCAGGATTAATGCTCTCAGTGTATCATGGTAGTGAAAAACTTTGATGGCGAGGATAAAGCTGGGAATGTATGTGAGCTGGACAGGCACGATCAGCGTCACCAGGAGCAGGTAGAAAATCGTATCTCGTCCTGGGAAATTCATCTTGGCAAATGGATACGCAGCCAGGGCCGTGATCAGCACATTTAGCCCCGTGGTGCTGACTGCCACGACAACGCTGTTCAAGAAAAAGTTTCCCACCGGCAGCTGATTCCAGACACGAATGAAGTTGTCAATGGTCGGATCCCGGGGGATGAGTTGGGGCGGCGTGGAGTAGACGGCATCCGTTGGCCCCTTAAATGCGGTTAGAAATATCCACAAAAAAGGAAAAATGGTCACCAGGCTGATCAGGATGAGCAAGGCATACCAAAACAGTTTCTCCCAGGTTTTTCGACGGGGGCCGGCATGGATCGTTGTGGATTGCGTATTCGCCGCCAGCCGATCTCCAGGCTTCGTTCTTACAGTGGGTTGGGTTTGCACCATCAGTCCGTCTCCAAACTTCGTTCTTGCAGGCGAATGTTCACAATTGAAAACGCCATGGTGACGACCAGCAGCGCCAGGGCGATCGCTGAGGCGTATCCAGCATGGGACAACCTGAACGCCTCTCTCCACAACAAAAAGACCATGGTCACACCACTGTCCAGGACGCCACCGCTTCTGAGGGTGAGCACATAAATCTCTTCGAAAACTTTAAGCGCGGCCAGGCTGGAGATCACGGCAACGAACACAATCTGAGGCCGAAGACCGGGCAAACTGACATACAGGTGCTTTTGCCAATTATTGCAGCCATCAATCACCGCAGCATCGTAGAGTTCCTCCCGGATATTCTGCAATCCAGCCAGAAAGATCACCATATAATAGCCAACCCCCATCCAGATTGTCAGCAGCATGGCGATCGGCAAAGTCAGGGCCGCCTCACTCAGCCATTGGATTGGCTCCTTGAGTAAGCCCAACCAGATGAGAACACCATTTAGCAATCCGCCCTGAGTATCAAACAGCCACCGCCAGGTGATGCCCACGGCAATGCTGCCGCTGACCGCTGGGAGATAGAACAGGGCACGAAAAATATGCATACCGCGCAAATCACGGTTGACGATGATGGCAAGGAGGATAGAGAGGCAAATCAGAGTCGGCGTAACGATTAAATATACCAACGAATGGCGCAATGCCAACCAGAAAGTCGCGTCTTTCACCAGCTTCTGATAGTTGGCAAGACCGATCCACTGTGGCGGCCTCACGATGTCGTAATCGGTAAAGCTATAGTAGACGACGGCTCCGATGGGATACAAAACAAAGACAGCAATCACCAGCAAGGCGGGTGCGAGGAAAAGGTATGGCGTTAAGGAAAACTTTTTCTTCACGGTGCACCTCTGCCATAGCCAGCCCTCTCCCGTTCCGGGAGAGGGCTGGGATAGGATTGGGCTTACTGGCCGATCAAAGCGTTCGCTTCTACGACGGCGTCAGAAAGCGCTTGCTGAGCTGGCACATTATTGTAAAGAGCCGACTCAACCGCCAGCCTGACGATCTCGTTGACGTCTGCAGGTTGAGGATACTCGGGGACGATGTCAGCTTGCTTGGAGATGATCTCCTGGGCAATTGGGCGAACTTCTTCTTCGATAGCGACCGGCTGCTCTGTGAAGAACGGGTCCTCATAAGAAGCCGGTGTAGCAGGATAGATACCCACGATCTTGGCGAACTCGAGCTGGCTGCGCGGATTGGTGAAGAAAGTAGCCAGCGCCATAGCGGCTTTAGGGTAAGGAGTGTCCGCTTTCACCGACATGGCCATAGAAGTTGGATTTAAGGCGCCAGATTTGCCCACGGGCACAGGCACGGCAGCCAGA
>DATCIL010000084.1:0-5273 GCA_036507795.1 Anaerolineales bacterium
GCTGGAGCAGCCGGCGGTAGAGCTCCAGAGCGTCGCGGTGTTCCAGGATCCGCCGACCGACAGCGCCCTCGGGTGGATGTTCAAACAGGGCATCCAGCGTACCGAATTCCTGCAGCAGGTTTTGGGTGGTCTTTGCCCCGATTTTAGGGACCCCCTTGATGTTACTGACTGGATCGCCTGCAAGCGCCCAGTAGTCGATAAGTTGGTCGTGCCGGACACCGTATTTAGTCAGTACCGATTCCGGTGAATAGGTCTGCTGGTTGAAATGATCATAAACCCGGATCCGTATTCCCAGCAGTGGCAGATAACCCTTGTCCGTCGACAGGATGGTGACGTGGCCATGTCTTTGGCTGATCCCCTGGGCCAGGGTGGCGATCACGTCATCCGCCTCGAAACCGGGTACGGATACCGAGCGGATACCGAGGTCCTGAAATCGTTGGGAAAATCCGGGCAGCGCCTCCAGCAGGGGGCGTGGCGTGGCCTTGCGGTTGGCCTTGTAGTCGCTGAATATCTCATGACGCCAAGTGGGGCCGCGACTGTCAAACACGCAGCAGGCGTGACTCGGTGAATGCAGGCGCAGGACACGCTCAAGGGTGTGTGCGGCATTGTCCATGTTGTCCGGATGTATGGTATCCGGACCATGGGGCAGTGCCTCATAGAGGCGCCTGATCAGGTTCAATGCATCGATGAGCAGGACCTGCATCATCCGATGGCTATCTAGTAGCCTACTGCCAGGCCCTCGTTGCGTGGGTCTTTCATACCGAGCAATTCCCCTTCTTTGACCAGAATGGAGTTGGCATCGCCGAGCCCACCGCCGAAGGGAAAATTGCGGAATCCCTTGTGTCCCATTTTCCCCAGGATCGCGAGAGTGTCGGGTGAGATGGCAAAGGGATCATAGATGACACCGTCGGGCTGCCATTGGTGGTGAAACCTGGGCAGGGCAACGGCATCCTCGATCCCCATCTTGTGATCGATCACGTTGACAATGACCTGGAGTACGGTGGTGATGATGGTTGAGCCGCCAGGGGAGCCGGTTATCAGGTAGGGTTTCCCCTCCCTGCTGACGATGGTGGGTGACATGGAACTCAGCATCCGCTTGCCGGCCTCGATAGAGTTCGCTTCCCGACCCAGTAGACCATACTGATTGGCCGTGTTTTCCCTGATGGAAAAATCATCCATTTCGTTGTTCAGCAAAAAACCGGCACCCGTGACCACGATCCGGTTCCCGAAGCTGCTGTTTAAAGTCGTTGTCAGGGCAACCGCATTACCTGCGGCATCCATGGTTGAAAAGTGCGTGGTTTCGATACTTTCTTCCGACCATTTGCCGGGTGTGATGGTAGCGCTGTTGCTCGCCTGATCTGCACGAAAGTCGCTAAAGCGCTGGTGTGCATAATCCTTGGCGATCAACTTCGATACCGGGACGGGGTAGTAGTCAGGATCTCCAAGATATTCGGATCGATCTGCATAGGCACGACGCTCCGATTCTATCAGCACGTGCACGGCAGCGGCGCTGCCCCAGCCCATACCGGCCAGGTCATGGGGTTCCAGCATGTTCAGCATCTCCACGACCAATACACCGCCAGAGGATGGTGGCGGCATACCCCAGATATCATAGCCTCGGTAAGTCCCATGCACCGGCTCGCGCCAGACTGATCGGTAATTCGTGAGGTCCTGCAGGGATATCAGGCCGTTGCCACGCTGCATTTCCGCAACGATGAGTTCTGCAATCCTGCCATTATAGAAACCATCACGTCCTTTTTCGGCAATTATTTCCAGCGTATCCGCCAGATCGGGTTGCTTCCAGAGATCTCCTTCGCGGTAGGCCTGTCCATTATTGCTGAAGACCTTGTGAGATGTCGGGTGGTCCTGCATAAAACCAAGGACGCCGGCAAACTGCTCAGTCATGTCCCGCGAAAGTGGAAAACCTTCGCGCGCCAGCCGGATGGCAGTTGCCATGACCTCCCGTCGGGTTTTTGTGCCGTATTTTTCCAGCAGGGTCAGCAGTCCATCAACGGTTCCAGGGACACCGGAGGAAGCATGGCTTTGTCGCGACAATCCTTGTATCACTGTGCCGTCTTTGTCGAGATACATATCGCGACTGGCGTGACCGGGTGCGGTTTCCCTGTGGTCCAGTGTAACCACAGTGCCATCCTGCAACTGGATAACGGCAAAGCCACCTCCCCCCAGGTTTCCTGCGGAAGGGTAGGTGACTGCCAGGGCAAAGCCAGTGGCGACGGCAGCATCAATGGCATTTCCGCCAGATTTCATAATTTCCACCCCGGCGGTTGAGGCCAGAGCGGATCGTGATACCACCATCCCCTCGCTGGCATGGATCGCTCCCGGGCTGGCTGCCTGTACCTGGAAAAATAGTAGGAGACCTAGGGTCAGGATGATTCTCAAGTAGTTTCCCTCCTTCAGATGATGCTGTAATCGAAATCCACTGGATGCACACGCACACCCAGCATCGATTCCAGTCCGCTTTTGTGACCGGATTAGGAAGATCCTGTATCCGTGGATTTATTCAACAACTCGGATATGGCCGCCCGCCAGGCAAAAAATTGTGGGTTATCCAGGGTATTGAATTCCACTCCGACCCTGTGCATTTTATATTCCTTCCCGTGACTGTCCAGTTCATCATCCCAGATAACAATACCCTTGTGCCAATATGTTTTGGAAGAGGAATGAAAAGTGACTTTCAGCTCTAGTGATGCGTCCACCGGAATCGGAAATTCCACAGTTATCTGCAGGCCGCCCAATGAAATATCGATGGAGTTCGAGATAAAAACCCTGCCTTCAAGATTTCTCGCCTCAGGTGAGGACTCGATCCTGACTGAGACATCCGCATTTTCGGGGATTCTGGGATTTTGTCTGAGATCTGACATGCAATGGTTTCTATCTCGCAATTATGACGATTACCCTGTGCAAATCCTGGGATCTGTCGTAGGTGCAACAGGTAACCTTCCTGAAGAAGTATACAAGCTATTCTTATTCACTGGTAAGTGTCGATAGGTGCGTACTCTTCGATTCAATCGAGCGAAAAGTAAATGGTGGGCCCGGTAGGACTCGAACCTACGACCAATGGATTCACTCTGTCCTGCCATTTCTGGCAGGAGTGGACTATCTCATCTCCCGCAACCGGAGTCGCTGGGGAGCGGGACGCTCCAGCCTGTGATTAAGAACACTCAAGTTCCCAGGTAGTCTCTGCACCTTCCGGAGGTGTACCTCCGGCTTGGCTCAGGGTTCCCATCAACTGAGTTGCTAAGGGTTCCCTGAATTCATCCCGTTCATTTCATACCTCTCGGTATGAACGCACCATTACTGATGAGTCCACTGCTCTAACCAACTGAGCTACAGGCCCGTTCTATAGAACCAATACACAAATACCGTTGCCGCGTGATCGCTCTTCGGCGCCGGCTACTGCTTGAATGAAGTGCGGATTATAAGGGCAGCGATCAGGAAATCAAGAGTAAGTATTCCGGAAGTTACGTACCCATTATTCTGATATTTATGAATCCAGAAATGTTCGTAGCTCATCCGAGCGGCTTGGGTGCCTCAATTTGCGCAAGGCCTTGGCCTCGATCTGGCGGATCCGCTCACGGGTGACATCAAATTGTTTCCCGACTTCTTCCAGTGTGTGATCGGTGTTCATTTCTATACCAAAGCGCATGCGCAGCACCTTGGCTTCACGTTGGGTAAGTCCTTCAAGCGCGGTTTTTGTCGCCCGGCGGAGGCCTTCGAATCCGGCTGAATCCGCCGGTGCCTGAGTATTGGAATCCTCGATAAAGTCACCCAAATGAGAATCGTCGTCATCCCCAATAGGGGTCTCCATGGAGATTGGCTCCTTGGCGATTTTCAAGACTTTTCGCACCTTGTCCTCCGGCATTTCCATCCTCACGGCAAGTTCCTCTGGGGTCGGTTCGCGTCCGAGTTCCTGAAGGATTTGGCGGGAGATACGGTTCAGCTTGTTGATGGTTTCGATCATGTGCACCGGGATGCTGATGGTGCGGGCCTGGTCGGCGATGGAACGCGTGATGACCTGGCGGATCCACCTGGTGGCGTAGGTCGAGAACTTGTAGCCGCGGCGGTATTCGAACTTGTCGACCGCCTTCATCAGCCCGATGTTGCCTTCCTGGATCAGGTCGAGGAACTGCAGGCCGCGGTTGGTGTATTTCTTGGCGATCGATATCACGAGACGCAGGTTGGCCTCGACCATTTCTTTCTTCGCCCGGCGCGCCTTGGCTTCGCCGATCGACATGCGGCGGTTGACTTCCTTGAGATCCCCAATGGGCAAGCCGGCGCGATCCTCGAGTCGTTTGAGCTTGTTTTGCAGCGCATGAATGGCGTCAGAGTTGTGCTCGATGACCGAGGCATTGCCTTCGCCGCACTTGACGGCCCGTTTCACCCAGCGCTTGTTGGTTTCATTGCCGGGGAATATCTTGATAAACGTCTTGCGGGGCATGCGCGCCTTGCCCACGCAGATATCCATGATGGCCTTTTCCTGCAGGCGTGCGTGATCAACCAGTGAACGAACGTATTCCACCAGACGATTGACCTGTTTGGAGACAAACTTGATCAGCATGAATTCATCGGCAAGCTTGGCCTGAATCCGCTTCACCTCGGGGCTGTCATAACCCTTTTTATCGACCGCCTTGAGCAAATTCGTGTGGAGTTTGCGGATTCTCGCAAAACGGATCAGCGCCTCTTCGCGGTTCGGTCCGGTTTCTTCGTCATCGCTACCGTCTCCCCCGGACTCATCTTCCTCGTCATCATCCATGTCAGCCGCCGCGGCCTTCTCGCTCTGGCCCTCGGGCAAGGGAACGTCAGAGGCGTCGGGGTCGACAAAATCGACCACGAGATCGGTTAGCCGCATCTGGTCAATCTCGACCAGATCCATCATTCGGACGACCTCGGCAATCGCCGCCGGACAGGCGGCAATGGCTTCGGTGGTCTGGCGCACACCGTCTTCAATCCGCTTGGCCAGATCGATTTCACCCTCGCGGGTAAGCAGTTCCACGGTGCCCATTTCACGCATGTACATGCGAACCGGATCGGTGGTGCGTCCGAATTCGCTGTCGACCGCCGATGTAACTACCTGCTCGGCCTCTTCCGCCGCCTCTTCCTCGTCTTCTGCGGGAGGGGGCGTTTCGGTGGTTTTGAGCAGCAGGGTATCCGGATCGGGCGGCTCATCGAAAACCGCGATCCCCATGTCATTGATCATGTTCACTACCGCCTCAATTTGGTCGGTGTCATGAACATCCTCGGGCAGATGGTCG
>DATCIL010000085.1:0-10322 GCA_036507795.1 Anaerolineales bacterium
CTGCAGCGCCGGCCCCAGGCCTTTGACCAGGTTCAACCGGCACATGGTGACCGGCATGCCGCCGCGCGTTTTAAACCTGGTAGACCAGCCTCCGCCCCGGAAATACTCCGTGATCCCGGCATGCCAGGTGGTGGCTTCCAGGCAACGTTTTACTTCGCCGGCAGAGACCTCCCAGAAGGGCTTGATCGCCGGCTGGCCATCCCGTTCCTGCTGGCCGGTGCCATCCAGGGCGGCCGGGCCGGAGTTGATCAGGTGCAGGAAGCCTGCCGCGGCGCGTCCGGTCAGCTCGTAGCCGGTCACGCGCTTCACCGCCTCCGGGCTCCAGTAGGTGCGCACGTCGGCGAAGATCTGCGCCGTACCGGTTAATAAGTGACCGAAGAGCATGGATACTCCATTGAGAGCATCGTTCTCCGTGGCCAGGATCAGCGGCTGGCGGATGCCGTTCCAGTCGAACGAGGAGTTCAGGATGGCCTCCATGAAGTCCCCATTCGGCAGGTGATCGGTCCACTGGCGCTGCCCCTGGAAGCCTCCGGCAATGGCGTTGTGACCCAGGGCTTCTTCGCCATAGCCCAATTCGCTTAAGCGGGGATTGCCGGTCATCAGATCGCGGGCGATCAAAGCCATCTTGACCGAGTCTGCCCAGTCTTTCTCCTTTTGCTCCGGCGAGCGCTGGTTTTCCGGCGGGTTATAATCTTTCCCCTCCGGGCAGTTTTCCTTCACCCAGCTCGAAGCACGCTCAAACTCGTCCGGATCGTAAATGCGCTCCTCCATGCGACGGACGAATTCCGTCATATCGATCGTCTCGACGCGCATGCCCAGATAGCTCTCGAAGAGGTTTTGGTCGACGATCGATCCGGCAATGCCCATCGAGACCCCGCCCATCGCCAGGTAGGATTTGCCGCGCAGGATGGCGACCGCCAGGCCGGCCCGCGCAAAACGGAGCAGTTTTTCCTTCACGTCCTCGGGAATGGTCGTGTCCCCGGCATCCTGGACATCGCGCCCATAAATGGAAAAGGCAGGTAAGCCTTTTTGGCTATGCCCGGCCAGCACGGCGGCCAAATAGACGGCGCCGGGGCGCTCGGTGCCATTAAATCCCCACACGGCCTTCGGCGTAAGCGGGTCCATGTCCATGGTTTCCGATCCATAGCACCAGCACGGGGTAACCGTCAAGGATACTCCCACCCCAGCGCGGGCGAACTTCTCCGCGGCCTGCGCGGCTTCGGCGACCCCACCGATGCAGGAATCGGCGATGACGCACTGCACGGGTTCGCCGTTCGGGTAACGGAGATTGCTGCTGAGCAGATCGGCGACCGTCCGCGCCATATTCATGGTCTGCTCTTCGAGCGATTCCCGCACCCCCTTGCGCCGGCCGTCGATGGCTGGCCGGATCCCGATCTTGGGAAAGTCGCCAATCCAGCGATTGGGTGCAGCCTGTAGCTGATCGTTTGCCACTGGTGTAACCATGGTTTCAGCCAATTCCTTTCCTTGTGTTAACTCATGCAGGGGATTAACATGACTCATCCCCAACGATTGGGATGAGTCATGTCTCGTTTCCCCAAATTAAGACGACCAGTGTTACTTGTAGAGCAGTGCTGCGATGGTTTCGTCGTCGATGTTGGTTTTGTCGTACCAGTGGAAGCCGGTATCGATGGTCGTCGGCAGCGATTCGCCGTTGATCGCCTTGACGGCGGCTTCAACGCACTTATAGCCAATGCCGATCGGGTCCTGGGTAATGGCGCCCGCCTCCACCCCGCTGCGGACGGCATCCATCTGCTGCTGGCCCGAGTCATAGCCGATGACCACGAGCTCGCCTTCTTTGCCCAGCTCACTCACCGCATTCAAAACACCGATGATCGAGCCTTCGTTGGCGCCGAAGAAACCCTTGAGGTTCGGGTGCGCCTGGATGATGGCTTTGGCCAGGTCGGTCGACTTCAAATGGTCCCCGCCACCATATTGGACGTCCACCACGGTGATGTTGGGGTACTTTTCCTCCATCTGGCTGAGAAAACCATCGCGGCGATCAATGCCGGTGCGGCTGGTCTGGTCGTGCACGATGACGGCCACTTCACCTTCTCCGCCAATCAGCTCGGCCATTTTGTCAGCAGCATGCCCCGCAGCAGCGATGTTGTCGGTCGCGGCTGTGGTCACCGGGATATCGCTGTCGACGCCGGAGTCAAAACCGACGACGGGGATATTGGCGGCTTTAGCCTTCTCCAGCAACGGTATGGCGGCCTTGCTGTCCAACGCTGCCAGGCAAATTGCGGCGGGATTTTTGTCCAACGCCGTTTGCAGCATTTCGATCTGCTTGTCGACCATCGCCTCGGTTTCCGGGCCTTCGAAGGTAATGTCGACGTTATATTCCGTGGCAGCCTGTTCCGCACCCAGCTTCACGGCCTGCCAGAACTGGTGCTGGAATCCCTTGGAAATCACCGGGATGTAGGGCTTCGCCGCCGTCTCGCCACCTGAGCTACCGGGTTCCGGAGCCGGGGTAGGAGCCGCACAGCCGGCGATCAGCGCTGCGACCAGCAATAATCCCAAAAGGGTGGAAATCATCTTCCTTGTATTCATTGTATTCATTGTAAATCTCCTTAGAATAGGTGGGTTGGAAATCAAACAAAAGATGGTCTTGGTTTCCGTTCAAATCGTAGGTGCTTGAATTTTCTACGGGATGTTTTCTCCTTTCTTCTCGTCAAGCATCGGAACAACGCCGCTGTTGTCTATGGTTAAGCCCCGCAAGAGCAATTCTCATTTTGGGCAGCCGGTAATTCAGGGTGGCGGCTACCCGCCGGCCGGCTACTCCCGCCGGCGGCGCAAGATATCGGCGTAGACCGCCAGGACGACGATCGCCCCGGTTACCACCATCTGCCACTCCTGCGGAACCGAAAGGATGCGCAGGCCGTTGGTCAGCGTGCTGATGATGAAGGCGCCGATAACGGTGCCCAGAATGGTGCCCTCGCCGCCGCTCAAGGAGGTGCCGCCAATCACGGCCGCCGCAATGGCGTCCAATTCATATCCCGAACCCAGCGCCGGTTGCGCGGAGTTGAGACGGGCTGCAATCAAGACACCCGCCAGACCGCTAAACATGCCGGAGAGCCCGTAGACGGCTGTCTTCCAAACATCCACGTTCACGCCGGAAAGGCGTGTCGCCTCCTCGTTGCTGCCAATCGCAAATGTGTACCGGCCTAAAACCGTCTTATTGAGAATCAGGCCAGCGGCGATGGCAGCCCCGAACAGGACCAGGACGGCGTTGGGGATCACAAACCCAGGAATGATGGCGCCCAGCACCGATCCCATGGCAATCTCCCTGAAGATCGGCGTATCGTTGAAGTAGATCGGCTTCAGGCCGGAGATCACCAGTGAAAGTCCCTTGGTCGCGTACAACATACCCAGTGTGGCAATAAAGGGCGGGACTTTCATCTTCGAGATGGTTAAGCCGTTGACCAGCCCGGCCAGCCCACCCGCAAGCAAAGCAGCCAGGACGCCCAATGGGACCGGCAGGCCCCAAAAAGTAACGAACACGCCCGCCATCACCGCAGAAAAGGTCATCACCGTCCCGACGGACAGGTCAATCCCCGCCGTGATAATGACAAACGTCACGCCTAAAGCCAGAACGCCGTTCACGGCGGTGGCGAGCAAGATCCCAATCACATTATCGAAGGTTAAAAAGTTTGGCGAGGCCAAAGAAAACACGACGACCAGGGTGATCAAACCTGCAAACGCCAGGACTTTCTGCGTCGCATCCGAGCGGAGCAAAGACCGTATCTCGACCTTTCTTCGGGCAGCTTCAATTTGCATGGTTAATCACCTCTCAACTCAGAATCGGATCCGATAATTTCATTTCGCCCGTTATCCCCATTCCTGCGCTGCGTGGCGTATTTCATGATATTTTCCTGGGTGGCCTCGTCAATGCTCAATTCGCCCGTGATGCGCCCTTCACACATCACGACGATGCGGTGGCTCATGCGCAGGATTTCAGGCAATTCTGAGGAAATCATGATAATGGCCTTGCCCTGGCGGGCCAGATCGTTGAGCAGCTTGTAGATCTCGCTCTTAGCGCCCACGTCGATGCCGCGTGTGGGCTCGTCGAAGATCAGGATCTTGGTATCGGCGGTCAGCCACTTGCCAATGACCACCTTCTGCTGGTTGCCGCCGGATAGATACTTGACCTTCTGCTGCAGGCCGGGTGTCTTGATAGAAAGCGCCTGGACGACACGATCGGCAGCCGCGTGCGCTTTGGCGCTATTGACCCAACCCAGATAACCGAGGAACTTTTTGAACGTCGCCAGGACGATATTGGCCTCTACATCCATCCCCAATGTTAGACCGTAACGCTTGCGATCCTCAGACAGGTAGCCAATCCCGTGCGCAACCGCATCGCGGGGGCTCTTGATCTGCACCTGTTTTCCCAGAATATGGATATCGCCGGATTCGATCGGGTCGGCCCCGAAAATCGCCCGCGCCACCTCGGTCCTCCCGGCTCCCATCAGGCCGGCAAAGCCCAGGATTTCCCCTCGCTTCAGATTGAAGCTGACGTCTTTGATGACATTGCCCCGCCGGAGATTTTTTACCTCCAACACGATCTCTTGATCCGGATTTTCTGGCAGCTCAGGGGTGGTCTCATAGATGATCCGGCCGACCATCATGCTGATAATCTGGTCGATCGTCGCTTCCTGCGTGGGAACGGTATCGATATAGCGACCATCTCGCATAACGGTGATGCGGTCGGAAATGCGCTTGAGCTCCTCCAGCCGGTGGGTGATGTAGACGATCCCGACGCCTTTCTCGCGCAGCTGGCGGATAATGCGGAAGAGCTCTTCGATTTCTGTATCGGTGAGCGCCGCGGTTGGCTCATCCATAATCAGCACCTCAGCGTTGAAGGAGAGCGCCTTGGCGATTTCCACCATCTGTTGCCTGGCGACCGTCAAATTCGAGACTTTGGTACGCGGATCGAGCTTCAGGTGCAGCATCGAGAACAGCGGCTCCGCCTTCTCGTTAATTTCTTTTTCATGCAGGACAAAGGGAATTCTGCGGCGTGGCTCACGCCCGATGAAGATGTTTTGCGCCACAGTAAGATGCGGCATCAGGTTGAGCTCTTGATGGATCATGCTGATGCCCAGCTGCTGCGCCGCCCTGGGAGTGGGAATATCCTCTTCCTTCCCTTTGTACAGGATGCGGCCGGCATCTTTTTTGTAGATCCCCGCAAACACTTTCATTAACGTGGACTTCCCGGCGCCGTTCTCCCCCACCAAAGCGTGTACTTCACCGGCGCGCAGATCAAAGCGGCATTCGTCCAGGGCGTGGACGCCAGGAAAGGTCTTGACCACCCCCTCCATTTGCAAAAGCATGTCACCCATCGGGAAATCTCCTGGCTTTCCGGGTAGATCCGCCATCCGCACCGGGCTTTGTAATCGTTTACATTCTATCAGGAAAAAGTGGTGGGATCATGGTTTATTTTGATTCGTTTCTTCGCCAGTGTGATGACGGGTATCGCCGCCGTATGTTGACTTAATAGGTAAAAATCTGTATTATATTTCAAGCAGCATTTTTATCGGTAAGCGTTCCGGCGAGCACAAATCAGGCATCATTGGGCATTGCTGTGGAGAAAGGGAGATATGGCCACTAACGAATGGAGGTCACAATGGTTGATAAGGTTGACGGGAAAGAGGCTAAAGTCGAGCAAGCCCAGGAACCACCCTCGAAAAAGAAAATAAGCAAGCAGCGGTACGAAGAAGAACTGGCGCGGCTGCAGGTCGAGCTGGTCAAGCTGCAGGAATGGATTAAGGAGAAAGGTCTGCGCGTGGTGGTCCTCTTCGAGGGGCGTGACGCAGCCGGGAAGGGCGGTGTGATCAAGCGCATTACGCTACGCCTGAACCCCCGCATCGTCAGGGTTGTTGCTCTCGGCACGCCCACAGAAAAGGAAAAAACACAGTGGTGGTTCCAGCGCTACGTGGCTGAGCTGCCCGCCGCGGGCGAGATGGTGCTGTTCGATCGCAGCTGGTACAACCGGGCGCTGGTCGAGCCGGTGATGGGTTTCTGTACGGAAGAAGAGTACCGGGAATTCTTGCGCTCCTGCCCCGAATTTGAGCGCATGCTGGTGCGTTCGGGCATCATCCTGATCAAGTATTATTTCTCGGTGAGCGATGCTGAGCAAGAGCGGCGTTTCCAGGCGCGCAACACCGATCCTGTCAGGCGCTGGAAGCTCAGCCCGATGGACATGGAGGCGCGGCGCCGGTGGGTGGAGTTTTCAAAAGCCAAAGACCGCATGTTCGCCACTACGGACATCAAGCAAGCGCCCTGGTACGTGGTCAACGCCGACGTCAAGCGCCACGCCCGCCTGAACTGCATCCATCACTTGCTTACCATGATGCCCTATGAAGATCTGACCCCCGGTCCCATCGAGCTGCCGCCGATCCCAGATGCCAGCGGCTACGTGCGCCCGCCGATCACGGACCAGACGTTCGTGCCGGAGGCTTATCCCTGAGGATAAATTTCTGGGGGTTGTTGGCGGGCGAAGCCCGCCAACAACCCCCAGATCTTAAAGTCAGTCGATGAAAGTTGCCTTGATTGGTGATATTCACGCCAACATGCCGGCGCTGGAAGCCGTGCTGGCTCAGATTGAAAACCACGGCGTGGACGCCATTTGGAACGTGGGGGATTGGGTGGGATATGGGGCTTTTCCGGATGAAGTGGTCAAGCGATTGTGGGATCATGAGGCCGTCAGCATCCGGGGGAATTACGATACCAAGGTGCTAAAGTTTCCGAAGCAAAAGAAGAAATGGCGCAAGAAGAAAATTCCTCAGAAATGGTTGGCGTTCAAGTGGGCGTACGAACGCCTTTCACCGGAAGGTCGCGAATATCTGGCGGGGCTGCCAAAGGAAATCCGCCTGGCAGTAGCGGGGAAACGCGTTTTGATCACCCATGCCAGCCCGGAATCGACCAAGGAACATGTGACCCCCGAAACCTCGGAGGCGCGCTTCCGTGAACTGGCTGAAATGTCGAGAGCAGATCTGGTGATTTTCGGCCATTCTCACGTCCCGTTCGCCCGAGAAACGGCTGGGGTCTGGTTTATCAATCCCGGCAGCGTCGGCCGGCCGGATGACGGCGATCCGCGCGCCAGCTACGCCATATTGCAGCTTACGCCCGGCGGTCCGGAAGTATCTCATTACCGCGTCGCCTACGACCTGGAAAGAACGGTGGCAGCCATCCGGGAAAATGGACTGCCGGAGGCCTTCGCCCAGATGATGGTGCGCGGTCGCAACCTGGATGATATTCTTGCGCAGGGTAATTCTAGGGAGTTTGCTGAACGCTAATAGGTCAACGTCACATTTAGCGCAGTTCTCGGTTTCGATACGGCCAAGAGCGCCTACTCAACCAGCGAACTGCGCCCAACCAGCGTTTGGGCTTTAATTTAAAATTGTCCAACTATTTATCGCCCCCCACCTGGATCTGGCGCAGGAACCACTCCTGGGAAGACAAAAGATCTTTACCGCCAGAGTTCCGGCGCTGATAGACGCCGTTCGGTTCCATCGCGCGGGCTTTGACATTATCCGCCAGATAGCTTTTTAGAATATTTTCGCGAATGCGGTGAATAATCTGGGCGTCTTTGACGGGGAAGAGCACCTCGACCCGGTCATCCAGGTTGCGCGGCATCAGGTCGGCGCTGCCCATGTAAACCTCTTCTTCGCCGCCGTTTTGGAAGTAATAGATGCGGCTGTGCTCTAAGAAGCGCCCAACCACGCTGATAACATTGATATTCTCGCTCAACCCTGCGATACCCGGTCGCAAACTGCACATGCTGCGCACGATCAGGTCTATCTTAACCCCGGAGTTCGAAGCCTGATAAAGCAATTTGATAAATGGCTTATCCACAATGGCGTTCGTTTTGAAAATCAAGCGACCACCTGCGCCCTTCTTGGCATGCCGCATCTCGCGCCGGATAAGTCCCTCCAGGCGCTTGCGCAAGTTAATCGGGGCAACCAGCAATTTGCCGTAATCCTTCTTGGAGGAATATCCCGTCAGGTAATTGAACAGGTGCGTGACGTCCTCGCCGATCTGCTCATCGCAGGTAAACATACCGATATCTTCATAAAGGTAAGCGGTGATGTGATTGTAATTGCCGGTGCCCAGGTGGATGTACCTGCGGATACGGTCATTTTCTTTGCGCACGACCAGGATGGCTTTGGAGTGGGTTTTCAACCCCAGCAGGCCGTAAGTAACGTGAACGCCCTCGCGCTCCAACATCCTGGCCCACTCAATATTGCTCTCCTCGTCAAAGCGTGCTTTAAGCTCCACCAGCACGGCCACCTGCTTACCGTGGTCGCGGCGGGCTTCCAGCAACGCGTTGACTACTGGCGAATTCTTCCCCACCCGGTAAAGAGTCTGCTTGATAGCCAGCACGTGGGGGTCCCGCGAGGCGATCTGCAGGAAATTAATTACGGGGTCGAACGAGTCATAGGGGTGGTGCAGTAAGATATCACCTTGGCGCATGGCGGCGAAAATACTTCCGTCCTCGCTATCTACCTTGAGCGGGGCAAACGTGCGGGGGAGGAAAGGCTTGTCCTTCAGATCGAAGCGGTCAATCTTGTGCAGCTCCATCAGCTGGCTCAATCCCAGCGGCCCCTGCAACCTGTACACATCCTTTTCATCCATGTCCAGGTTACTGATCAGGATATCCAGCAGGTAGGCGGGCATAGCCTTGGTGACGCTCAACTGCACCACCGAGCCAAAACGGCGCCGGCGCACGCTCTCCTCCATGGTTTCGAGCAAGTCGGCTGCTTCCAGCTCTTGAATGACCATATCCGCGTTGCGGGTGGCCCGGAATGGATACGATTCGAGCACCTTCATTCCGGGGAAGAGGCTGGGCAGGTTGGCGGCGATGAGCTGCTCGAGCCAGACGAAGTAGTGATGGTGGGGTACCGTCCCGTCCTTGCGCTGGCCACCCGAAGAGCGTTTGATGGGCACCAGCCGGGGAAAAGTGGCCGGGACTTTTAGGCGGGCGAAAAGCCGCCGACCTTTTCCGTCCTGGATCAACACCGCCAGGTTGAGGCTCAGGTTCGAGATGTGGGGGAAAGGATGGCCCGGATCAAAAGCCAGCGGGGTGAGGACAGGGAAGATGACCTCGTGGAAAAATTCATCCACGCTTTCGCGCTGCTTATCACTCAGCTGCTCGTAACCAAGAAGGTGGATGCCCGCCTGGTTGAGTTCCGGCAGCAGTTCGTTCTTCCACAGATCCCTGGCATCCACCATCAAATCATAAGCCTCGCTGCGAATGACAGCCAGCTGCTCGGCGGGGGATTTGCCGTCAATTGACAAGCGCACTATGCCGGCGTCATACTGCATTTTCAGCCCGCCAACGCGCACCATGAAGAACTCGTCCAGGTTATTGCCGACGATGGCCAGGAATTTGACCCGTTCGAGGAGCGGGTTTTGCTTATCCTTGGCTTCGTCCAGGACGCGCCGTTGGAAGGCGAGCATGCTCAGCTCGCGATTGATGTAGTAAGTAGGATGGCCGATATTTAACGATTTTCTTTTCGGATTCTCATCCTTCTTGCTCATAAAACTTACACTAGTTCTTGGTCTTTTTCTTATCCTTTTTCTTGCCCTTCTTGCCGTCCTTGCCGTCCTTGCCCTTCTTGGTATTATCGGGATTCTTGTTCTTGTTTTTCATCTCGGCCATCTTCTTGTCCTTTTTCTTTTTCTTTTTCTTCTTGGTCTTCTTTTCGTCTGCGGCTTTCTCTTCTTTTTGTTCTTTCTCAATCACCTCCTCAATCGCCGGCCCGGCAGCCTCATCGGCTTTGGGCGCAACTTTATAATGGTCGCCAAGTGAAGGGATGGGCTCGGGGTAGGTAGGAGTTTTATTGGCCAGGTCAAACTCTGAGAGAGCCAGCTCGATGCTCGCCAGAGTCTTGGGACCGATACCGTTCACTGTCAGCAACGACTCGCGGTCCAGATTGAGTCGCTGCATCAGTTCGCCTACGGTGGCGAGCCCACCGCTGCCAAGCAGGGAAATGGTATTTAGCGGGAGGTTCAATTGCGTAACGGGAAGCTCAAAGGCAGCTGCGGGGATGGACTTCCCGACCTGATCTTCACTCGGATGATTTTCCATGATAGGGCTCCTGCTGGGAAAAGAACAGAAAAAATTGGGGTAATCCGAGAAAAATTGCACGGTTTTAACGTATACTATACATGGAAGCTGTGGCCATGTCAATACGGGAAGCGATAATAAGACAGGGTCTTCTTAAAGTGCGAGGAAGCGGTCATGGCGATGCGGTTTGGAATCCCCCCCAGCCCCCCTTGATAAGGGGGGAGCAGAGGTCGCAGAG
>DATCIL010000086.1:0-17675 GCA_036507795.1 Anaerolineales bacterium
GATCAGCGCCGCTCCGCCCCAGGAGGTTGCCGAGGGCCAGAACGCCCTCCTGCGCTACTTTGAGGCGCTGCACGCCGGCCGTTATGCCGAGGCCAGCCAGCTGTATGGCGGTTCCTACGAAACCCTCACCGGCCAGAACCCGGATCTGGATCCCGATGACTATGCCGGGTTGTGGCAAAACGCCTGCCAGGTCAACGGCTTCCAGTGCCTGGAGGTCTCGAACGTTTTCCTGCTCCGAAAGCTGCCGGACGAGTTTCATTTCCGGGCGGCGTTCATGAACCCGGACGGCAGCTTGTTCAGGCGCGGTCCGTGCTGCGGGGCGGATATCGCCGACATGCCGCCAGAATGGGAGTTTGATTTTACCGTTGTAAGAGATGCATCCGGGAAGTACCTGGTCCAGGACCTGCCGGTGTACGTTCCTTGAGACCTGCGATCATTTAGCCGGGGGGTTATCCAGGCGCAGCCCGTGCCCGCGCACAGTGACAACGTAGGCGTGATGGCGATCGACTTCGGCCAGCCGGTCTCGGAGACGCCGCACGAGCGCGTCCAGGGCCTGCTCGGAAACATCCACCGCATCCTCCTCGCCCCAAATCTCGGCGATCAGTTCCTTTCGGGGAACCACGCGGCCCTCATGTTCGTATAAGATCTGCAGCAAATGAAATTGGGAAACCGAGAGCGGAGGCAGGATTTCGTCTCCCCCGATCCAGACGCGGCGCGAGCGCCTTTCCAATTTGAGCCGGCCTTTTTCGCGGGCTTCCAGCCGGGGCATCTCAAACGATTCCAGGGGGAGGGTGGCGTCCGAACTCAGATAAACGAACTGCTGCGCCAGGGCGATTTGGACGACATCTCCATCCTTAAGCACGGTCGGTTTTGCAATCGGCTGGCCGTTATGGTGGGTGCCGTTTTTGCTGCCCAGGTCTTCGAGCAGCGTCCCACTGGGAGTAAAGGTAATGCGGGCGTGCTGGCGCGATACTTGCCGGCTGGGTATCGCTATATCGCAATTGGCTCCCCGGCCGACCAGCAAAGTATCGTGCAGCTGCCAGCGCTGGCCGCTCAGCGGGCCGGCCTGTCCCACCAACACCGGGGTCTCCTCGCCGTTTCTCTCCATATCCGAACCTCCGCGTGTATAATATTTTATAACGCCGAAATATAAATGATGGTGTATCCTCTCAATAATTGGGAGAAGGTGGGGGATTGCAGGCGTGCGAAGCACGCCTGCAATCCCCCAGGCCCCCTTTTTTGAGAGGATACATGATGATGTATCAATTCAATTAGCCGGGGGAAGGTGGGGGTTTACGGGCGAAGCCCGTCCCAAACCCCGACACCCCGCTTTTTCGAGGAGATACCTGATGATTTTTTGGTTACTTTGTTAAAACATCGAATCGCCTATCGAGTTGCGCATGCCCACACCATTGAAAGCCGGCGAGGTTCTGCGGGAACGCTATAAGATTCAGCGCATCATCGGTCAGGGGGGAATGGGATCCATATACCTGGCTGATGATCTGCGCTTAGAAGGGCGTCTTTGCGCTTTAAAAGAGGTCGAGCACGATAGTTCCTTGCCGGAGGATATGCTTCAACAGGCCCGGGAACAGTTCTTGCGCGAGGCGACTGTTTTGGCTCGCCTGGATCATCCCAACCTGCCGAAAGTCTCCGATTTTTTCTCAGAAGAAGAGCGCGACTACCTTGTGATGGATTTCGTACCGGGTAAGGATCTGCGGACTCTGATGACCGAGTCCCGGCACAAAAACGGCTTTCTTTCTCAGCAAGAAGTGCTCAGCTGGGCCGCCCAGCTGGCCGACGCCCTCTCCTATATGCATGCCCAGGAGCCTCCCATTCTTCACCGTGACATCAAGCCGAGCAATTTGAAGCTCACTCCCTCCGGCTTAATCAAGCTGGTTGATTTTGGCCTGGTAAAGATCCTGGCTTCTGAGGAGATGACCATTACCGTCCTGCAGGGACGGGGCACCGCCTTGTATACACCGCTGGAACAGTACGGTGGCGACACCGGGCATACGGATGCGCGCAGCGATATTTACGCCTTTGCCGGCACCCTGTACCATTTGCTGACCAATCATCCGCCTGTCGAAGCTCGCGAGCGCTTTCTCCACCCAGGTAGTCTGATCCCTCCAAGACAGCTCAATCCTCAAATCAGTGCTCGCAGCGAGCGTGCGATTCTCTGGGCCATGAACCTGCATCCGGATGACCGGCCTCAAGATGTCGAGTCATTCCGCCAGGCGTTAATCGGCGATTTGAATCCGGTTCCTCAGCAGCGCCGCACGATGCCGGTTTCGCCGTCCATGGCCTTAGTTTTTTCCCGCACCGAGTGGATCCTGGCTGGAATTGTGGTAGCGGTGTTAATTATAAGCCTGCTCTCTACCCTGAATCCTTAGAATCCTCCGCCTTGCTGCACTTCACTTTGCAGGCGCTGCCACCCCCAGGCCGCGCCGCCTCCCAGTATTGATCCAAACAAAGTTATCAGAAGGACGCCCCAGGAGCCGGTGCTCTCCAGAAAAGCGCTGCTCCCAGGCAACCCCGTCGATAAATAAGTATAGGCCAGCAGGCCGCCGGTTAGCGCCAGGAAACTGCTGCGGATTGCCCAGCGCGTCAGGCCGGCCGCAGTGGTGAACCAGTAAATGGCGGCGCCGATGCCTCCGGCCACCAACAATGCCAGGAACCAGTCAGCCATGCTGGTAGGGTTTTGATCATCCGGTGCTGGCGTGGAGAGCAGGGCAGGTGTGCTGGTGGGAGGCGGTATTTCGGTGGGCGTCTCGGTTGGCGCGATCGTCGCAGTAGGCCCAAGCGCCTCGCCGTTCTGGAAGGGGACATCAAAACGCAGTACATTGGATTCCCGGGCAGGCTCGCTTTCCACGCGAATGTCGACCATCCCCGAGCGGTCGACCAATAAAGTTGCTCTGGCAATGCCATCGCTGGTGCTGGCGCTTTGCACCTGGGGGGCGGCAGCGTCGCCTCCCTCCAAGATGAACTGAACCAGGGTGCCATCCGGTACCTGATGTCCGTTGTGGTCTTGAATCAGGCCGGTGCGCACGGCCACAAGATCTCCCATTTCAAATTCGGGGGCCACGGTTGGTTGCGGAGTGACAGTGCCCTCAGTTGGAGTCGATTCCTGATAATCCCACTGCAGCGGGATAACCTGGTCTGGATCCGGAGCGGTCGCCGAAAACACTTCATAGCTTACCCCGGGAACGTCCACCGGCGGGTTGCCTGGCGCCGACAGCTCCCGGAAAAGCAACCTGGCGGCGACATCGATAAATTGCGGCGTTCTGCTGTACAGACCATAGTATGCCGTCAACTTGGAAACCTGGGTCGCATCAAGATAGTAAGGGGCGTTGAAGGCGAAAACAACCAGCTTTTTCTGCCGGAACAGGCCGGGACGTTCCGCCAGGAAGCGAGACAGCGCTTGAGATGAGGGCACATTCGTGCTGACATTGAGCATGGCGAATACGATCCAGTCCGCCTCCTGTAAGCTGGCTTCGAATTCCGGGAGGTCGATCTCCTCGCTAAAATCGAGAAACGCCGATAATTCGCTAAAAGAATACGATAGCAGGTTGCGCTGGAGAACCTGTCCAGCAGCCAGGGGGCCATACAGGCGCATCACCGCCTGTTCCAGCGTATCTCGCCCAAGCAGCGGCTGATCCGGACATTGGCTGCACTGTTGGGCCGGACGAACATCCGTGATGAACACAATCCGGTCGTTCAAAGTCGGGGGCTCAGGAAGGATGTCAGCCAGGTCCTCAGGACTGGGGCTGATCAGCGTAGCGGCTTTTTGAGCGACCTCGAATGTGACCTGTCCCGCTCCTCCCACACTGGCCAGGCTGCTTTCGGAAGCCAGGACTTGATTGCGTGTGAACAGATTATCGTACAGCCGGTACTTTAGAGTCAGGATACGCAGCACGGCTGCATCGACGCGGCTTACAAATGTGGAATCTTCATTGTATTTTCGGGCAAACGAATCGATGGTACGCAGAATTGTCTCATAGGAGTTTTGATCGATGGTTGCTACAAACCCGGTTCCCAGATAGAGCAGGTCATTTCCCGTCAGGAAAGCTTCGCGGGCCGTTGTTGGAGCTCTGAAATCGCTGCCGGTCGGGTCCGTAAAACTGCGAAAGGCGTGGCTGCCCAGGTCATCGGTAATGACTACGCCGCCATTTTCCCGCCAGGCAGCGAAGGCCGGCAGGCTCATCAGCGTGGAGAAAGCCTGGACATCAAAGCTTACCGGACGGGTTGTCTCTCGAATGTTCCCTTGAAAACCCTGATAGCGAATGTGGGAAGCCAGCAATCCGTCGACAGTCTCTTCAGGAGCCGAGGCGTTGCCGGTAACCGCCTCAAACGGTGGTAGTTCATTTAATTTCAGCTGCTCGAGCGACTTGCGCACCGTGGCAACTTCCTCCTCGGGAAGCCGGTCCGAGCTGCCGTGACCGGGGAAATGTTTGCCCACCACGGCTATCCTCCCGGCGCTGCCCTCGTGGACGCCGCTTACATACGCGCTGCCCATTTCACCAACCCAATATGGATCGCCGCCAAATGTGCGCACGCCCAGGTCACCGGTTCCCAACGTCTGCGGGGTGTCCAAAACATCCAGGGAAGGCCCCATCAGCAGATTCACGCCCAGGGCAGATAACTCGGAGCCCAGGACCGTGCCTGCCTGGCGCGCCAGCTCGGGCTGCCAGGTCGCACCAAGCGCCATCTGGCTGGGAAGCGGCGTAAGGCTTCGATCACCGGGCACGATCTGGTCATAGGGTAAACCATCGCCCTCTTGAGATACTCCAATGAAGAGCGGGATGAAGGCCGGGCTGAATTCTTGACTGGTATATGGATCGATCTGGATGGTTTGGGTGGCTGACCATTCGTTGTTCTGCAGTTCACGGGTTAGCCTCACCAGTCCGGTCAGGGTTTGCGGCGATGCTTCAAAATTGTCGTTTTCAGCTTCCAATACAACGCCGCCTAGGTGGTGGTTGACGATCAGGTCGTAAATAGGGGTGTCCGGTCCCACCGCTGTTCCCTCGAAACTGACCACAAAAAGCTGGCCGATCTTTTCTTCCGTTGTGAGGCTGTCCAGCAGCGCCCGGGCTCGTTCTTCAGCCGTATTATCCTGCAATTTTGGGGCGGCGGGAGCAGCAGTAGATGGATTAAGCAAAAAAAGCATCAGGGCGATTAGAACGACCCTGAAGCCAAGGCGAAGCGGTTTCCTGTTGCTACGATGTCGAATAGTCTCCCCTCTGAGTGTTATTCGTGGAAAACTTGCTCTAGCCGCCGTCCTCGGCGGCTTCTTCTGGCCTGGATTGCGCCGGGGACGGCGCTGTGAGCGAGTCTCTGGTATCATGGAGCGCTAGCAGCCACTGTAGAGGGAGACCACCGAATGTCGAGTTCGCATATTACTTTGGGCTATTATTGAGCTATCTCCTGCCTGATTATATCTCTCAATTTCGCCCGGCGTTCCGCGCCGCTCAAGTATTCTAACCGGCGAATGCCCAGTGGATCAATTTCCTCTCGCAGCAAACGCAGGTCTTCTTCAGAAGGAGGCGCGGTCTCCGTTACATCCGGCGGAATCTGAATCTCAAACCCAGTCTTTGCTTTGATCCGTTCAATCTGCACCCCGGGATGAAAACTGACCAGGCGCATTCGCCCCCCGGTGCCATCAAAATCGAATTGGCCAAGGTCTGTTACCAGGTAGCGCGGTCCTGCGCCGTGGGTCCGAGCTGGATGGTTTCCCAGGCCGGATAGAAAATCCAAATTTTCCACAAACGTTACGCGGGAATGGCGCGGCACGTACAGGTGAGTATCGCTGATAAATGTGGTCACGTCCGGTATGCCGCCGGTGCCGGGCAAGCGTAATTGGGGATGGCGGTAATCCTTTCCAAAGGCGATATTGTTGAAATTGCCGCAGGGATCTACCTGAGCCGGACGGAAGAATTCTTTGGGTCTGAGCTTGGGCAGTACGTCGGCAACCGCTCGTCCAAAGCCCACGTTGTTCAGGGCGCGGTCCAGCCACAGGCTCTCCACGCGAGCCAGACCCAGGGGAGCAGGACGCCGGCAGATGCCCTGCCCGATTGCCGAGGCAAAGTAAAGATGGGGGGCGTGCGTGTGGCGGGCCAGCAGGTAAGCGGCTGCCGCCAATGGTGTTGCCAGGCCCTGTGCTACCACCTCGCCATCTTGTACCTGGCGAGCCATGCAGACAGCCATCATTTCATCAGGCGTGAAGTTAACGCTTATCTTCATTCTTTGTGGCGTACCGAGCGGTGGGATTTGCTCTCTCTAATAGAATCGACCACCCTGCGCGCCAGCATTGGATCATTCGTGAAGATGCCATCCACGCCGTTATCAAATAAGCGGAACATATCGCTGGCCTGGTTTACCGTGAAAACGAAGGCTTTACGATCCTCTTCGTGGACCCGTTCGATCAAGCGATCGTTGACGTCGTCCAGGTAAATGTGGAGAGACTGGTAAGGCACCAGCGCTTTGCCCAACCAACCGCGCGCCCAGGCGCCTGCCAGGCCGCGGTAAGCCAGCAAGCCCACCGGGATTTCGGGCCTCAGTCGATGGAGCCGCCGAAGTGACCAGGGCATGAAGCTGGAGACGAGCACCCGATCCATCATGCCATGCCGCCTGACCAGAGCGACCACCTTTTCGGGCAAGTCATCCAATGGTGAACGGATATTCTTGAGTTCAATATTAATGAAAGTCTTGTGCCCAACGGCTTCAAATACCTGTTCTAACGTGGGAATTGGCTCTCCCTGGAAGGCGATGTCGAAATGAGATCCGGCATCCAAACCGCGTAGCTCCTCTAATGACATCTCTCGAACGCGCCCGCTGCCTTGTGTCGTCCGGTCTACGGTCTGATCATGGATGACCATTACCTGCCCATCAGCGCACAAGGCGACATCCAGCTCGATTCCGTCCGCCCCTTGCTGCACTGCCAATTGAAATGCTGCAATGGTATTCTCAGGCGCGTGTGCGCTGGCCCCCCGATGGGCGAAAATCATGGGGTGAGGAAGCTGTGCGAGCATTCTTCTCTGGTGATACGGTTCGTATTTTACAGCTCAACAAAATAGGATTCAGCCGCACGATCGATCAGTTCTGGGGTCATAACCGGTTCGAGGTGAAGATAGCGACTGATATCGATAATCTGATCGCAAAGGTCGCGCGGGTGGGAAGCCCGCAGTTTTCTGTTGGGCTTAATATACCATTCCTGCAGCAAATAAGCTAACCCTTGGTCGCTGTAAGTCACTTTTTTACCATCCGCCACTCGCTTGAAAATCTCGCGGTAGTCGTCATAGCTCGGGTCGCTAATCTCGATCTTGTGCCGCAGCCTGCGGAGGAAAGCCTCATCAACCAGGTCGCGCGGGGGCAGGTTGGTCGAGAAGACGACCAGGACGTCAAAAGGCACCTCTACCTTGCGGCCGGTGTGCAGTGTGAGGTAATCGATGCGGTTTTCCAGGGGCACGATCCAGCGGTTTAGCAGATCCCTCGGACGCACCAGCTGGCGGCCGAAGTCGTCAATTAACAGGATGCCGCCATTTGCCTTTACCTGGAAAGGAGCTTCATAAAATTTGTTGACGTCATCAAATACCAGGTCGAGCCCTTCCAGGGTCAGCTCTCCACCGGTGACGATGAAAGGCCGGCGGATGTGAATCCAGCGCGGGTCGCGGCGCGCCACCGAGCGCAAAGAGCCGGTCCCCAAAGATGTGGCGTCATCATCGTGAGCCAGTTGGTGGTTGACCGAATCGTAGATCTTAACGACCTGCCCGTCGATGTAAATTGCGTAGGGGATAAACATGCTCTCTCGCAGGATTGAATCCCCAATGGAGCGGGCGATGCTGGTTTTGCCGTTGCCCGGAGGGCCGTAAAGAAAGATGGAAGTTCCAGAATTGACGGCAGGGCCGATTTGGTTGAAGGTCTTCTCTGCAAGTATCAGGTGGGAGAGCGTTTGCCGGAGCATGCTGTGAGAGATGAGGGTGCGGTGGCGACCTTGCTGGAGGATCGATTCGTTATAAACCTGGATGGGTACCGGCGCCGGACCAGCATACTGGCTGCGTTCCAGGGCTTCCCGGGCCCGGGCGATGCCGGCCCCCGTGATGGCATACTGGTAAGAGCCTTCCCCCAAACCCATCTGTGAGGATTTGACTTCGACAAATTTCTCGCGTTTCAACGATTCCAGGATTTGTTCCATCACGCCCGCGAATGGCAGGGCGATTTCCTCTGCCATTCTAAATCCGGTCAAATAACCTTGAAAGTAGAGTATTTTTAGCGCCAGATCTTGCAACCAGAGGGGCGAGAGTCCGGTATCCTCCACCCGGCTGATTGGGGGCGGGATAAATTTGTTATTCAGCTGGCTGAGAGACTCCGGAGTTGAAATTTTAGCCTTTGTTCGCAAAACGGTCATATGAGGCACTCCAAAAAGGAAAATTAATTATCTGGATTATAGCACGCTGCATAGCCGCAACGGCCGCGGTTAAGAAGAATGCAAGGAATCTCAAAACTAAGTCAGCAAATGCTGGCTGGTATAATCGACCGCATGAAAATCAGCGTTGTTGTGCCAGTCTATAATGAAATCAACACTATTCGGGAGATCTTACGCCGGGTGCAGGCTGTGGGTGTCGCAGACGAAATCCTGGTTGTCGACGATGGCTCCGCTGATGGCACCCGTGAGATTTTAAAAGCTTATAAAGATGATCGTTGCGTTAAGGTAATCTTCCATACTCGGAACCAGGGCAAAGGTGCCGCTGTCCGCACCGGCATCCGCAATGCCAGCGGGGATTTGCTATTAATTCAGGATGCTGATCTAGAATATGATCCCCGCGATTATGAAATATTGCTCAGGCCCATTCGGGAAGGGTTGGCGGATGTGGTTTACGGCTCTCGTTTTCTTGGTGCCGCGCGCCGGCCGGTCATGTTCTGGCACATGGTTGCCAACAAAATTCTCACCCTGATGACCAACGTTCTTTATAACAACATCCTGACCGATATGGAGACCGGATACAAAGTATTCCGTCGTGAGGTTGTCCAGGATATGAAATTGCGGGCAAACCGTTTTGATTTTGAGCCCGAATTTACCGCCAAAATCCTTAAGCGGCGGGTTCGCATCTTCGAAGTGCCCATTACCTTTAATCCCCGGGATTATGATGAAGGCAAAAAGATCGGCATGAAAGATGCCTTTCAGGCAGTGTGGGCTTTGATCAAATATCGTTTCGTGGATTAATCAATTTTCTGGTGCAAATCTGGTCTACAGAGAACCTTGCGAAGGTTTTGCGCCCAATCGCTGCTCCCGGAAATCCAACCTTCGCAAGGTTCTAGTCGGGAGTACCTGCCGGTCTCAGGTCCTTCACGTTCAGCTGCAATGAAACCCGCCCGTTAAATTCATTTCGTTCGAAAGTGTACATCAGATCGACCCGCTCGGGCATTTGTTCTTTCCAATGTCCTTGCCGGAATGCAATCGCATCATAAGTGATCCAGCCATCCGTCACGCTCAACTTTAAATGGGCCGCCTCCCGGCCGACGGTCCGGCAGCTGCTTACCTTTAGGCCGCGCGTAACGAAGACAGCCTGCCGGTTGCCGAAACCGGTGGGTTGCAGCCAATCCAGGTAGTTGAGCAGGTCCGGCTTTAGCTCGGTAAGGGGGATCTCCGCATCCGCATGCAGAATGGGGCGCAAATCCAGGTGTCCCAACTGCTCGGCGGCGATCTGCTGCAGCTGCTCGGCGAGCATGGCCAGGTTCTCATTGCGCACGGTAAACCCCGCCGCTGCAGCGTGACCGCCATGGCGTTCGAGCAGGCCGGCGCACTGATCCAGGGCCTCTGTGATGTGAAATTCGGGGATGCTGCGGCACGAGCCGCGCGTAAATTCCTCCCCTCGCTGGGCGACAATCGCCGGCCGGTAGTATGAATCGACCAGCCGCGAAGCGGCCAGGCCAACCACGCCGGGATTGTAATCGGGATGGGCGGCGAAGAGCAGCAGCCCGTCCGGTTGGTTCGCCAGAGCAAGCTGCTCGGCGTGCTCCTGGATCTCGCGGGTGATCTTCTGGCGTTCGCGATTTTGCCCATCCAACAGCTGCGCCAGCCTCCCGGCTTCGAACACGCTCTCGGTGGTTAGCAGTTCATAGGCTGCCAGAGCCGAATCCAGGCGCCCGGCTGCGTTCAAACGCGGCCCGAGCACGAAACCTATGTGGGTTGCAGTCAACTGGTCGGCTCTGAGGCCGCAAACGCCGATCAACGAGAGCAGTCCCTGGCGGCGCGGCCGGCGCATTGCTTGCAGTCCGGCCCGTACCAGCGCCCGGTTTTCCCCACTAAGCGGAGCCAGGTCCGCCACCGTGCCCAGCGCCACCAGATCTAATAGATCTTCTTCAAGTCGATCCGGAATACTGTAACCGCGCCTTCCGAGTACCCGGAATAATCCGGTGACCAGTTTGTATGCCAGGCCCACCCCTGCCAGGTCCTCTTCCGGATATGTGTCGCCGGGTTGTTTGGGGTTGATCAGGGCAACAGCCTCAGGCAGCACGCTTTTTGGGTGGTGGTGGTCGCTGATGATCAGGTCCAGGCCCAATTCATTGGCGTGCTGCGCTTCCTCTAAAGACCTTACCCCGCAATCTACGGTCACCACCAATTGGATGCCATTTGAGCGCAGTGTATCCAGCGCCTCGTTGTTCAGGCCGTAGCCTTCATCAAAACGGTTGGGGATATACCCGGTGACATCAGCTCCCAGAGCGTTCAACGTTTGGGTTAGCAGCGCCGTCGCCGTTACACCATCTACATCATAATCTCCGTAAATCGCAATCCGTTCCCCATGCCGTAGGGCGAACTCGATGCGCTCGGCGGCCGCCTCAACTCCCAGCATATTCAAGGGATCCGTCCCCTCCGGCGCTCTGGCTTCCAGGAACATGCGCACCGCATCCAGGTCCATGTATTTGCGGTTGAATAGAATTTGACGAAGAATCGGGGGATAAATTTCCAGAAGGCGGTCGATCTCGGGGGGCAGAATGTCTGCGACTTTCCAACGTCTGGTCAATGGCAGCATAAGGAATCTCCTGGATCTAGCTTCGAGAATCGAAGTATAGCACAGGTTTTGGACAACCTTGCCAAGATTATCCGCCCCTGGCGCACACATATGCTCAGCCGCCGACCCCGGTGGCGATAGCAACGGAACGCAGATCACGGCGACTCGGTGAGGGTCAAACCGCAACCGATCACAAGTGACTGATTACTGATTGACTAATCGACTAATTGACTAATTGACTGTTTACTCTCCCCATTCCCCGTTGACGACTCTTCAAAAGGCTGCTATGATCGATTATTATGCACGGTTCAACGAGGGACCCGTGGCCCCATCGGCTGCGGGGTGTCTTTTGGCAGAGTTCTCGCTGGTTGATCCCCGGCCTGGGGGTGAAGCGTTGGCTGGGGATGGTTCTGTTAGGGACAACTTTAACCGGAGTTGGCCTGGCTTTCCTGGTGCTGGACGTTTACCGCACGGCGCCGGAGACCTGGTGGCTGCCGGTCTTGTCGACGGCTTCGCTGCGATTCCTGCCTCGTTTGCTCCGCGCTGTCATCTTTGGCGGGATCGGTGTTGGTCTGATCGCGGGCGGTATCTGGGGTTTGAACCGGGTCCTGATGGCGCCATTCATGCGTCCCGGCCGGCGCGTTGTTGACGCCCTGACCTCTCACCGCCGGCGGGAGCGCGGGCCGCGCATCGTCGCCATCGGCGGCGGGCATGGCCTGGCTACCTTATTGCGCGGCCTCAAGCAGCACACCCATAATCTCACCGCCATCGTTACCGTGGCCGATGACGGAGGCTCTTCCGGTCGCCTGCGTCGCACCATGGGCATCCTGCCTCCTGGCGATATCCGCAACTGCCTGGCGGCCCTCTCCAATGATGAGGCCATGCTCACCCAGCTTTTCCAGTACCGCTTCGCCGACGGCACGAGCGGCCTGGATGGTCACTCCTTCGGGAACTTGTTCATTTCTGCCCTGGCTGAAATTACCGGCAGCTTTGAAGAGGCGATTGCCGAATCCGGCCGGGTGCTCTCGGTGAGCGGCAGGGTGCTTCCCGCAACCCTGCACGATGTGCGCCTGGTTGCTGACGTCCGCCTGCCCTACCTGGTGAACGAGGTCCGGGTGGAAGGCGAGAGCCAGATCCCGGAAAGCGAAGGCAAGGTGCGCCGAATCTGGTTGGAGCCGAGCAATCCCCAGGCTTTTCCTCAGGCCATTCAATCGATTCTCGCCGCCGATATGATCTTGATCGGTCCAGGCAGCCTGTACACCAGCATTCTGCCAAACCTGTTAGTGCCCGATGTCGCTGCTGCCATCCGCGCCAGCCGGGCGCTCAAGATCTATGTGTGCAATGTCGCCACCCAACCCGGGGAGACCGATGGCTACAGCTGCGGCGATCATGTTCGCGCCCTGGAGGAGCACGCCGGGGGCGCTCTGTTTGAAATCGTGGTGAGCAACAGCAATTGTGAGGGGGAGCTGCCGGAGGAGATCCAATGGGTGCGCACGGAAGGTGATCTGTTTGTAGATTATCCCTTGTACCAATCTGACTTGATTGACCCGGCGCGTCCCTGGCGGCACGATTCGGAAAAGCTCGCTCAAGTGCTGATGGACCTGCTTCAAGAACGCACCGGGCCTTTGACGGAATAAGCAGGAGGAGGAACAGCGCAGCCGTTCGTAAATAAACGGCGTTCGCGCGCCGCTTAAAATCTACCCAATGATCTGGAGGTAAATATGTCAGTAAGATTAGGAATCAACGGTTTTGGTCGCATCGGGCGGCAGGTGCTGAAAGCCATAAAGGAGCACCATCCCGAGGCGCTCGAGGTGGTCGCGGTAAACGATCTCTTCGATGCACATACCAACGCTCACCTGTTCAAGTACGATTCGAACTACGGCATCTATCGCGGCACGGTCGAGGTCTCGGAAGGAGATCTGGTGATCGATGGCGACCGCATTAAAGTCTTTGCGGAGAAAGACCCGGGTAAGCTTCCCTGGTCTGATCTGGGTGTCGAGATTGTGATCGAATCTACCGGTATCTTCCGGGATGGCAAGGCCGATCCTGCCAAGGGCAAGCCGGGCGCCAATGCCCACATCGACCAGGGCGGCGCCAGGAAAGTTATCATCTCGGCCCCAGCAAAGAATGAGGACCTCACCATCGTTTTGGGTGTGAACGATAACAAGTATGACCCAGAACAGCATCACATTGTTTCCAACGCTTCCTGCACGACAAACTGTCTGGCCCCGGCTGCCAAGGTTGTCCACGACAACTTCGGCATCGTGCGCGGCATGATGACCACGATCCACGCCTATACCAACGACCAGCGCATCCTCGACCTGGCGCATAAGGACCTGCGCCGGGCTCGCGCAGCCGGTCTCAACATCATCCCCACCACTACCGGCGCGGCCCGGGCGCTGGCCCTCGTCATTCCAGAGCTGAAGGGAAAATTTGACGGTTATTCGCTCCGCGTTCCCACCCCCACGGTCTCCGTGGTGGACTTCGTCGCCGAGGTCGAGAGATCAACCACCCTTGAAGAGCTGAATGGAGCCTTCAAATCAGCCGCCGAAGGCGAGCTGAAGGGCATCCTGGGCTACTCGGAAGAACCGCTGGTTTCCACGGATTACAAGGGCGACCCGCGTTCATCAATCATTGATGGCCTCTCCACCATGGTTATGGATGGCGACATGGTCAAAGTAGTCGCCTGGTACGACAACGAGTGGGCTTACTCGGTGCGCACGGCGGATCTGGCTGCCATGATGGCTAAATCCTTTCAATAAATGGAGGCGCATATGTTTAATAAAAAGACCGTCAGGGACATCGAAGTTGGGGGCAAACGCGTCCTGGTGAGGGTCGATTTCAACGTACCCATCAAAGACGGTCAAGTGACGGACGATACGCGCATCCGCGCGTCCCTCCCGACCATCCAGTATCTCCTGGAGCATAACGCCGCAGTAATTCTGTGCTCGCATCTGGGTCGTCCCAAGGGCGGCCCGGATCCGGCCTTCTCGTTGCGCCCTGTTGCGGATCGCTTATCTGAGCTGATCGCCAGGCCGGTCTCCTTCGTGGAGGTCCCGGTTGGCCCGGCTGCTGTCGAGGCGGCGAATAAGCTCCAACCGGGTGATGTACTTGTACTGGAAAATACTCGCTTCCATCCCGGAGAAACCAGGAACGACCCGGAGATGGCGAAACAGCTGGCAGACCTGGCGGATAGTTTTGTCCTGGATGCCTTCGGTTCCGCCCACCGCGCCCATGCTTCCACCGAGGGAGTCACGCATTATCTCCCCTCGGTAGCCGGGTTTCTTTTGGAGAAAGAAATTCGTTATCTGGGTCAGGTTATTGCCAATCCTGAGCGTCCTTTTGTCGCCATCCTGGGCGGCGCCAAGGTCAGCGACAAAATCGGCGTAATCCGCAACTTGCTCGCGAAGGCTGATAAGGTGCTGATCGGCGGCGGGATGGCCAATACCTTCTTGAAAGCCATGGGTAATCCTGTTGGCGATTCGCTCGTCGAAGATGAAGTTCTGGACACTGCCCGAGATCTCATGGCGGAGGGCGCAAAGCGCCTGGTCCTGCCGGCGGACCTGGTCATCGCCAACGCTTTTGATGCCGAAGCGGAACGGGACATTATCCCGGTTGGCCCCGTGCCCGATGGCTGGCGCATCATGGATATTGGTCCGGAGACTGTGAGCGGCTTTGCAAAAGAGGTCGCTCAAGCGAAGACCGTTGTCTGGAATGGACCGATGGGAGTCTTCGAGTTCCCGCGCTTCGCTGAGGGCACTTTTGGCCTGGCCAGAGCGGTTGCCGAGTCGCAGGCCACCAGCATTGTTGGTGGAGGCGATTCGGTTGCCGCAGTCCAGCAGGCCGGTCTCGCCGATCAGATCACGCACCTTTCCACTGGCGGCGGCGCTTCCCTTGAAATGTTGGAGGGTAAGGAGCTGCCTGGCGTTGCCGCCCTGCAGGACAAATAAGACATGAGGAGAAAGTATGCGTAAGCCGATGGTTGCTGGAAACTGGAAAATGCATAAGACTGTGGCGGAAGCACGCCACCTGGTTTCGGAAATGGTGCCTGGACTCCAATCCATAAATCTTGTTGACAAGGTGCTTTGCCCACCCTTTACGGCCCTTATGGCGGTCCGCGCCTTGCTTGAAGGCACCGACATTGGCCTTGGGGCTCAGAACATGCACTGGGAGACTTCCGGCGCTTACACCGGCGCGATCTCTCCGCCCATGGTCGCCGAGTTGTGCCGCTACGTTATCATTGGGCACTCCGAACGGCGCCAGTACTTTGGCGAAACCGACGAAACCGTCAACCTTAAGGTGAGGGCTGCGCTGGCCCATGGTCTGCTCCCCATCGTCTGCGTGGGCGAAACGCTGGAAGAGCGCGAGGCGATCCGCACAGGAGAGGTGGTCTCCCGCCAGATGCGCCAGGGACTGGCCGGGATCGAATTGGCTGAAGGGAGCACTGCGGGGAACTCGCTCATCATCGCCTACGAGCCTGTCTGGGCGATTGGCACCGGTCGCGCTGCCACGCCCAGCGATGCCAATGGGGTCATTGCAAACATGATCCGCCCGGCCCTGGCCGGGCTTTTTGACGAGTCCGCTGCTCAGGAGACCCGTGTGCTCTACGGCGGTTCGGTTAAAGCGGATAATGCAGCTGATTTCTTCTCCCAATCGGATATTGACGGCGCCCTGGTCGGCGGCGCCAGCCTCAAGACGGAGGAGTTTGTCAATATCACCCTGGCTGCCCGGGGCAGTGGCCAGTGATCAGTGACCAGCCGACCGCCCGGCCGCCGTGGCTCGATCGGGAGAGATCGCTGATCAACGTTTTGCCATATGATGCCGGAGGTCTCTGACCAAGGGCCTATCCGATCCCTCGAGGTCTCCCGGCCGAGGGGACCGCAGGCCGGCCTATCCGATCCCTCGAGGTCTCCCGATCTAGGGGACCGCATGCTCGGTCGAATCGACTAATCACTAATCGACCAATTGCCTGACCTCTACCCCCTCGCACTGCTATTATTGTTACTGGCAGCATTGCATATCCTCCAGCGCCGCTTGCATTTTGAGACCCAGGCGATCTTCTTGCTCCTCACCCGGCGACCGGAGATCTCCGTAGCCCTGTTTTCCATCTTATTCTTTCCGGGCGTCCTCCTGCACGAGGTCAGTCATTACCTGGTGGCGCGCCTGCTCGGCGTCCGGACGGGTCGTTTTTCATTGCTTCCCCAACCGCTTCCGAACGGGCGCCTGCGTTTAGGCTATGTGGAGACTGCTTCAACCGACTTCATCCGAGATGCATTGATCGGCATCGCCCCGCTCCTGGCCGGGGGTGGCTTTGTGGTCTACGCCGGACAGTTTCAATTAGGACTCCTCGAGTTATGGAATGCGTTTATCGGTGGCGAAGCGACCGGCTTTATTCAGGGGGTTTTCAGGCTGCAAAACCGGCCCGATTTCTGGTTGTGGTTTTACCTGATCTTTGCCGTCAGCAGCACCATGCTGCCTTCGGCCTCAGACCGCCGGGCCTGGCTGCCGATTTCGCTGTTCGGCGGTCTGGTCCTCCTTGTCGCCCTGTTGGTTGGCGCGGGACCCTGGCTGCTGGGAGCATGGGAAGGCCTGGCGGCGCTCGTGGCGCAGGGCCTCCAGGGATTGACCATGATTTTTGGCATCAGCTCCGCCATTCACCTGGTTTTATTACCTCCTTTATGGGTGGTCCGCGCGTCTTTAGCCCGGCTGACAGGATTGAGTGTCGCTTGAGGCCTTACTAAAGTACTAACTCAAACTGGCGTTTCCCCCGGTGGCTTATGGTAGAATGCGCTTCGCACCTAAAATTAATGGTGGACAAACCTGCCGTGTATCGTTACAATGGCTTGGTTGTGCGGAAGTCCGGTGATCTTCGTAGAGGTGCAAAATCCCGCGAAGTTTTTTTGCTGTCTGAAAATCAGTCAGAGGGAGAACAAATTGAGCACTACCGAAACACAAATCATTGAAAACAGGGCTGTTGTAAATTCATTGAAGTTCTTGAGCCCGCGCCAGGTGCAAATGATCGATGAAGCCCTGGCGTCCTTAGACGAGTTTGGCGAGGTCCGGCTGATTGTTGAAAAGGGCCGTTTGCGCTTCCTTGCCACGCAGAAAAGCTTCGATGCGCTCAAATGGCAGCCAGGCAGCATCAGGGAGGATTGAAAATGACAACCCGCTGGTATGCGCTGCGCAGCAAGCCTCGCAAGGAGGACGTTCTCTTCCGCCAGATAAGCGCCCAGGGGTACGAGGCGTTTTACCCGCGTATCCGGGTTCAACCGGTTAATCCCCGGTCAAAGAAGGTGCGGCCTTATTTCCCTGGTTACATGTTTATCCGCGTCGACCTCGATGAGGTCGGCAGGTCAACGTTTAACTGGATGCCGCACGCCGTAGGCTTGGTAAGTTTTGGAGGTGAACCTGCTTCGGTGCCCGATAACCTGATTTATGCCGTCCAAAAACGGGTTGAGGAGATCGCCGAGGCCGGTGGGGAACTCTTTGATAGTTTGAAGCCCGGAGATAAGGTCAGGATCAGCGACGGACCCTTCGCCGGTTACGAGGCAATTTTTGATGTGCGCCTACCGGGCAGTGAGCGGGTGCGCGTGTTGATCCAGATGTTGAGCGACCGGCACGTCCCGGTAGAGCTGCGCGCCGGTCAGATCCGTAAGAAGAAAAAATGAT